>JAQVDF010000459.1 GCA_028698405.1 Phenylobacterium sp.
CCTCCAGGATGCGGTCGAAAGCCGCTTCCTCGATGCGGTGGGCGGGGCCGTCGCCGCCGCCGATGCCGACGTTGTTGACCAGAATGTCAATGCGGCCCCAGCGGTCCAGCGCCGCCTTGGCGACCGCCTCGCAGTCGGCCGCCTTGACGATGTTGGCCTGGACGGCGAATGCCTTGCCGCCCTCCTTCTCGATCATCGCCGCGGTCTCTTCGGCCCGCTCGAGGATGCGGTCGACGCAGAGCACCTCGGCCCCCTCGCGCGCGAACAGCAGCGCGATGGCCCGGCCGTTGCCGATCGTCTCGCCGGGAGTCTGGCCCGCGCCAGAGACGATCGCCGCCTTGCCTTCCAGGCGCCCGGCCATCTCAGAACCCCTTCAGGTCGGGATCGAGGGTCTGGCCCTCGTCGAGCTGCACGCCGAAGCTGTTCAGCATCATCGAGACCTGGGTGTACTGGCCGGCGGTGAACACCACGTCCATCCGCTGCTTCTCATCGAAGTGCCGGGACAGGGCCGCCCAGGTGGCGTCGGTGATGAACTGGTCGTGGTGCAGCTCGTCGGCGGCGCGCAGCAGCGCCTGGTCGGCCTCGCTCCAGCCGGGCGCGTCGGGCCCCTGCTTGATGCGGGCGATCTCGTCCTTGGTCAGCCCCGCCCGCTCGCCGATCGGCACGTGCTGGGTCCACTCGTAACCGGACCTGCACAGGTAGCCGATGCGCAGGATGACGATCTCCCGCTCGCGCGCCGGCAGGCCGTTGCGGCGCGAGAGGATGTAGTTCCCCCAGCCCATGAAGCCGCGCATCGCCTTGGGCTCGCGCACCAGGGTGCGGAAGATGTTCAGCACCCGGCCGCCGAACGGCTCGAGCTGCTCCTTCTGCGCGGGCGTCAGCTCCTCGTCGCGGATCGGCTGGATCCTGGGCGCCGTCAGACGCATGCGCGCCTCCCTCTTCTCTCTGTTCTCGTTGGTTGCGGCCAAGATGCACGCCGCCCCGCCCGGCGCAAGCGAACGCCGGTTTGACGGGCCGGCGGGGGGCGCGCTCAATCCTCCCGAGGGAGAACAGCATGGTCGATTACCCCTATGCCACCGTTCGACAGCTGCGCGCCGCGCTCGACGCGCGCGAGGTCGGCGCCGAGGAGCTCGCCAGGGCCGCGATCGCCCGCATCGAGCGGCTGGACGGTCCCATCAACGCCGTGGTGATCCGCGACTTCGAGCGGGCGCTGGCCGCGGCCCGTGCGGCCGACCAGGCCCTCGCCGCCGGCGAGCGGGCGCCGCTGCTGGGCGTGCCGATGACGGTCAAGGAGTCGTTCGGAGTGGCCGGCCTGCCCCACACCTGGGGCGCCGAAGGGTTCCGCGAGCTGACGGCGGCCGAAGACGCGGTGGCCGTTTCGCGCCTCAAGTCGGCCGGGGCGGTGATCCTCGGCAAGACCAACGTGCCACCGATGCTGGCCGACTGGCAGAGCGCCAACGCGATCTGGGGGCGCACCAGCAACCCCTGGGACCTCACGCGCTCGCCAGGCGGCTCGTCGGGTGGTTCGGCCGCGGCGCTCGCGGCCGGCTTCGTCCCGCTGGAATTCGGTTCGGACATCGGCGGCTCGATCCGGGTGCCCGCCGCCTTCTGCGGCGTGTTCGGGCACAAGCCGAGCTACAAGCTCGTGCCGAGCCGCGGCCACGGCCTGCCCGGCCTGGAGGGCGAGGAGGCGCCGCTCGCGGTCGTCGGCCCGCTGGCCCGCACCGCCGAGGACCTGACCCTGGCGCTCGACCTCGTCGCCGGCCCCGATTCCGACATGGCGCACGCCTACCGGCTGGAGCTGCCGCCGCCGCGGCGCCCGGGCCTGAGCGGCATGCGAGTGCTGATCCTCGACCGGCACCCCGCCGCGGCCACCGACGGGCCGATCCTCGCCGCCCTGCACGGCCTCGGCGACGAGCTGGCGCGGGTCGGCGCGACGGTGCTGCGCAGCCACCCCGACCTGCCGGACCTGACCGAGGCGACGAACGCCTATCTGTCGCTGCTCAACAGCGTCATCACCCGCGGGCGGCCCGACGCCCAGCCGATTTCGGCCCACGCCTACCTCGACGCCCTCGATGTCCAACACCGCACGCGGGCGCGCTGGGCGGCCGTGTTCCGTGAGGTGGACATCGTGCTGGCTCCGGTGTTCGGAAGCACCGCCTTCCCGCATACGGACGCGCCATGGGGCGAGCGGAGCCTCACGATCGACGGCGCCGAGACCCCGTACGGCGCGCAGCTCGCCTGGCCGAGCGTCGCCCTGTTCGGCGCCCTGCCGGCGACCGCCTTCCCCGCCGGACTCTCGCCGCAGGGCCTGCCGATCGGCCTGCAGGCCATCGGCCCCTTCCTGGAGGACCGCACGCCGCTGGCGTTCGTGGCGGCGGTGGAGCGCGAGCTGGGCCGCACCTTCCAGCCGCCGCCGCTGGAGGCGCTGCAGCCGGCCTGACCGCTCCGGTGACGGGTTGTCGCACATCCCCGGTCCGCACTGCCCGGCGGGCGGCCCGCCCCCGCGTTTACGGTCCGCCGCAGTGGGCGGGTAACCATTTCTTCAACGCGTCAGGGTTACGCAACCGCG
>JAQVDF010000460.1 GCA_028698405.1 Phenylobacterium sp.
CTGCCGGAAGGCGGGCAGGCCGACGTAGCCGAAACGGATGTCGTAGGGACCGACGGCGGGAAAGCGCACGCGGTCGCTCGGCCCCGGCTCGGTGCGGTAGGTGAGCCGCTTGGCGTAGTCGGCCAGGAGCATGGCCTGGAAGGGCGAGGCGATCAGCTCGTAGGCCGCCACCCCGGCCGTCACCAGCAGGATCAGGCCGACGCCCAGCCAGAACCAGGTGCTGCGTTTCATGCCCAAATCAGTCTCGCAGCCAGTCGCGCGGCCTCAGGAAATCGCTGTACAGGCGGGCCTCCTCGCTGCCCTGCTCCGGCTGCCAGTCGTAGCGCCACTTCACCACCGGCGGCAGCGACATCAGGATCGACTCGGTGCGGCCGCCCGATTGCAGGCCGAACAGGGTGCCCCGGTCCCAGACCAGGTTGAATTCGACGTAGCGGCCCCGCCGGTAGGCCTGGAAATCGCGCTCCCGCTCGCCGTAGGGGGTGTCGATGCGGCGTTCCAGGATGGGCAGGTAGGCGGACAGGAAGTGGTCGCCGACCGATTCGGTCAGGTTGAAGCAGTGGTCGAAGGCATCGCTCCTCCCCTCCCCCCCCGCGGGGGAGGGGCCGGGGGAGAGGGGGCGGCTGAGGTCGTCGAAGAATATCCCGCCGATGCCCCTGGGCTCGTTGCGGTGCTTGAGGAAGAAGTAGTCGTCGCACCACTTCTTGAAGCGCGGGTAGTAGTCCTCGCCGAAGGGCAGCAGGGCACGCCGGCAGACGTCGTGGAAGTGCTCGGCGTCCGCCTCGTAGCCGTAGTAGGGGGTCAGGTCCATGCCGCCGCCGAACCACCATACCGGGGCCTCGCCGGCCTTCTCGGCGACGAAGAAGCGCACGTTCATGTGGGTGGTCGGCGCATGGGGGTTGCGCGGGTGCATCACCAGGGACACCCCCATGGCCTGCCAGTGGCGGCCGGCCAGTTCCGGCCGGTGGGCGGTGGCGGAGGCTGGCAACTGGTCGCCCATGACGTGGGAGAAGTTGACCCCGCCCCGCTCCAGCACGTTGCCCTCCTCGATCAGACGGGTGAGCCCGCCGCCGCCCTGGGGGCGCTGCCACTCATCGCGGCGGAACGGCTTGCCGTCGACCTGCTCCAGGCGTTCGACGATCAGCGCCTGGAGTTCGAGCAGGAAATCCTTGACCTTGGCGGTATCCATATTCTTCGCAGTATTCGGGTTCGCGCCATTCTAGCGCAGCCGCGCCGGATACCGGTCGGCGGCCTGGACCGGCCCCGGCCCCCGATGGGCTGAGGCAATTTGCCGCGCGACAATTTGCCATATTCCGGATGTGGATATCGCCTTATACATTTCGGCGCACTTCGCGTTGCCTCCCGGAGGCACGCAGACACGATGACATGACGGGGTGCGCGATGGCGATGCATGGGGGCGCTTGGGTGGTGGGGGTGGGCGGTGGCTGAGGCACGTCGGCCACGCGGTTCGGCGCCGCCGCACCGGCTGAGGCGCGAGATCGTGCTCGCCCTGGCGCTCAAGCTCGCCCTGCTCTACCTGCTGTGGTGGGCCTTCTTCTCCCACGCGCCGAGCAAGCAGTACATCGCCGCCGACATCGCCCGCCACCTGGCCGGCGGTCAACCCCCTTCTCCCGTTTCCAACCCCAGCAAGGAGCCCACACCATGATCGATCCCGGCGCCGTAGACCTGGCGCGCCTGCAGTTCGCCATCACCGCGCTGTACCACTTCCTGTTCGTGCCGCTGACGCTGGGGATGACCTTCATCCTGGCGATCATGGAGACGGTCTACGTCATGACCGGCAAGGCCATCTACCGCGACATGACCAAGTTCTGGGGCAAGCTGTTCGGCATCAACTTCGCCCTCGGCGTGACCACCGGGCTGACCATGGAATTCCAGTTCGGCACCAACTGGGCCTACTACTCCCATTACGTCGGCGACATCTTCGGCGCGCCGCTGGCCATCGAGGGGCTGCTGGCGTTCTTCCTGGAATCGACCTTCGTCGGCCTGTTCTTCTTCGGCTGGGACCGCCTCTCCAAGGTGGGCCATCTGGTGGTGACCTATCTGGTCGCCATCGGCTCCAACCTGTCGGCGGTGCTGATCCTGATCGCCAACGGCTGGATGCAGAACCCGGTCGGCGCCGAGTTCAACCCGGTCACCATGCGCATGGAGATGGCGAGCTTCTGGGACCTGCTGTTCAACCCGGCGGCCCAGGCCAAGTTCGTCCACACCGTCTCCTCCGGCTACGTCACCGCCTCGGTGTTCGTGCTCGGCATCTCCTCCTGGTACCTGCTCAAGGGCCGCGACCTGGAGTTCGCGCGCCGCTCGTTCCGGGTCGCCGCCGCCTTCGGCCTCGCCTCGGCGCTGTCCGTGGTGGTGCTGGGCGACGAGTCCGGCTATGCCGTGACCGAGCACCAGCAGACCAAGCTGGCGGCCATGGAGGGGATGTGGCAGACCGAGCCGGCACCGGCCGGCTTCAAGCTGTTCGGCATCCCCGACGAGGCCGCCCGCACCAATCACGCCGAGATCGAGATCCCCTACGCCCTCGGCCTGCTGGCGACCCGCTCCACCGACAAGG
>JAQVDF010000461.1 GCA_028698405.1 Phenylobacterium sp.
GCCAGCATGGAGCGCGGCGCCCACGACCGGGCGGTCGACCCGGCTCAGGTGGAGCGGCTGTCGCAGGCCGGCGAGGCGCTGTTCCCGGCCCTGGCGGGGACCGCGTTCGCGGCCGGGGTCGGCGTGCGCGCGGCCAGCGCCGACGGCCTGCCGCTGGTGGGCTTCAGCCGCACGGCCGGAGTGCTGATGGCGGCCGGCGCGCGGCGCAACGGCTGGCTGCTGGCGCCCCTGGTCGCCCAGGTCGTCACGGCGCTGGTGTTCGGCAGCGAGCCCGGGCCCTGGGCCCAGAGGTTCGCGCCGCAGAGGTTCGAGCCCGGGGGAGGGGCCTACTGATGGACTTCGCGCTGAACGAGCGGCAGCAGGAGATCGCCGAGGCGGTGGCGCGCATCTGCGCGGGTTTTTCGCCCGAGTACTGGCGCAAGGTCGACGAGACCGGCGACTTCCCGGAAGAGTTCGTGTCGGCGATGACCAAGGGCGGCTGGCTGGGCATCGCCATGCCCGAGGCCCTGGGCGGGTCCGGCCTGGGGCTCACCGAGGCGGCGGTGATGATGCAGCAGGTCACCGAGTCCGGAGCCGGCTTCACCGGCGCCAGCGCCCTGCATCTCAACATCTTCGGGCCGATGCCGATCGCCAAGTTCGGCGCGCCGGAGCAGCGCCAGCGGCACATTCCCCGCCTGATCTCGGGCGAGGACAGGATGTGCTTCGCCATCACCGAGCCGGACGCCGGGCTGAACACCCTGTCGCTCACGACCCGCGCCGCGCGCACCAACGACGGCTACGTCATCTCGGGGCGGAAGATCTGGACCACGGGCGTCGCCCGGGCGAACAAGATCCTGATCCTCGCCCGCACCACTCCGCGCGAGGAGGTCGCCAAGCCCACCGAGGGGCTGTCGCTGTTCTACACCGACCTCGACCGCACCCGGATAGAGGCCAAGCCGATCCCGAAGATGGGCCGCAAGGCGGTGGAGTCGAACACCGTCTTCATCGACGACCTGCGCGTGCCCGCCGAGGATCTGGTCGGCGAGGAGGGCAAGGGCTTCACCTACGTCCTGCAGGGCCTCAATCCCGAGCGGGTGCTGTTCGGGGCCGAGGCGGTGGGCCTGGGCCGCGCGGCGCTCAAGCGGGCGGCGGCCTACGCGAAGGAGCGGATCGTATTCGGCCGGCCCATCGGCCAGAACCAGGGCGTCGCCCATCCCCTGGCGAAGGCCTGGATCGAACTGGAGGCGGCCAACCTGCTCGCCTTCAAGGCGGCCAGCCTCTACGACGCGGGCCAGGAGTGCGGGGCCGAAGCCAACGCGGCCAAGTACCTGGGCGGCGAGGCCGGTTTCCGCGCCTGCGAGACGGCGGTGCTGACCCACGGCGGCATGGGCTACGCCAAGGAGTACGACGTCGAGCGCTACTTCCGCGAGGCGATGATCGCCCGGCTGGCGCCGATCACCCGGGAGATGGTGTTCAACTTCGTCGCCGAGCGGGTGCTCGGTCTGCCGCGCAGCTACTGAGCCTCATCACTCCGTCCGGAAGCGCACGGGAATGGTGACGCTCGCCCCGTCAACGGGCCGGCCGTCCTCCATCATCGGGCGCATCTGGAAGAAGCGGGCGAGCTTGAGCGCAGCCGGGCCGAAGCCTTCGCCCTCCGGCGTTTCGGCGACGACGCGGCAGTCGCGCACCTGCCCGGGGGCGGTGACGTAAAGAAGCGCGCCAGCGTCCCCCGCTCGCCGAAAAATCATGGTTAGCCGGTCGTTAACCATGCTGGCGGCATGCCTTGCAGATGGCTGTTCAGGGGATCCGCGGAGTCGTCGAGGCGGCGATCCAGCGCGCGTCGGAAGCGACGGGCGTGGATTTCACCTTCCTCGTGAAGACCGCGGGCCGCGAGAGCGGAATGAATCCCCAGGCGAAGGCGCGGACCTCGTCGGCGGCGGGCCTGTTCCAGTTCGTCGAGCAGACCTGGCTCGCCACCCTCAAGCGGCACGGGGCCAAGTACGGCTACGGCCGCTACGCCGAGCTGATCGAGAAGGGCGCCGACGGCCGCTACCGGGTGAACGGGGCCGAGGCGCGCAAGGCGGTCATGGACCTGCGGCTCGACCCGCACGCCGCCTCGCTGATGGCCGGTGAGCTGACCAGCGATCACGCCGCCTACCTGAAGGGGCGTATGGGCCGCATGCCCTCGGCCGGCGAGCTCTACGCCGCCCATTTCCTCGGGCCTCAGGGCTCGGCCCGGCTGATCGAGGCGGCGCAGACGCGGCCAGACGCTCCGGCCGCCAGCCTGTTTCCCGAGGCGGCCCAGGCCAACCGGGCGATCTTCTACCGCGACGGCCGGTCCGCGACCGTGGCCGAGGTCTACGCCAACCTGACCCGCACCGGCGGCGCCGGTCCGGCCGCTCCGTCGCGCACGCGCACGCCGCCGCCAGAAGTCGACCAGGGCTTCATCCAGTACGCCAGCGCCCGCCGCGCCGACCGCCTGCGCGAGCAGTAGATGCTGGTCGACCTCGTCCTGCGCGGCCCCCAGAACCCCGACCGCCCCGGCGAGCGCTCAACCAACCTCGCCACCACCCTGCTCAGCGCCGAGA
>JAQVDF010000462.1 GCA_028698405.1 Phenylobacterium sp.
TCGGGCTCGGCATGGCCGAGGTGATGGCCCAGGCCGGCGCCGACATCGTCATCTGGGGCACCAACGCCGACAAGAACGCCGCCGCCGAGGCGCGGCTGAAGGCCCACGGCGTCAAGGTGCTGACCCAGCGCATCGACGTCTCGCAGGAACAGCAGGTGATCGACGGCATGGCCGAGGCGGCCGCCAAGATGGGCCGGCTGGACGCGGTGATCGCCAACGCCGGGATCGGCGGCGGGGCCCGCTCGTTCGCGGAGATGAGCACCGAGACCTGGCGGCGGGTGATGGGCGTCAACCTCGACGGGGTGTTCTTCACCTTCCGCGAGGCGGTCAAGCACATGGTCGCTCGCGCCCAGGCGGGCGATCCGGGCGGCTCGCTGGTGGTCACCTCGTCGCTGTCGGCGGTGCACGGCGCGGCCCGCAACGAGGCCTATTCCTCGGCCAAGACGGCGGTGCTGGGCATGATCCGGGGCCTGGCGGTCGAGTACGCCCGCTACGGCATTCGCGCCAACGCCGTGCTGCCGGGCTGGATCGCCACCGACATGACCGCCGGCGCCCAGGGCAACGACAAGTTCAACGAGCAGGTCATCAAGCGGGTGCCGATGCGGCGCTGGGGCGAGCCGGAGGACTTCGGCGGGATCGCCGTCTACCTCGCCTCGGACGCCTCACGCTTCCACACCGGCGACTCCCTGCTGATCGACGGCGGCTACGCGATCTTCTAAGACGCGACAAATCGCACGCCACATTTTTCCGTAGCAAAAACAACGGACTATGTTGCGGCGCCGGAATCTTGACGCACTGCACCCGCGTCTATAGGTTCCGCGCGACTTTCAGCCCGGGCCATGGCGTCGAATTCGTCGCCGCGGCTGGACTCGAGGACCATGCCGGAGCCGGACGAAACGCGGGACGAGGCCATCAAGCGTCTCGACGCGAGGGCGGAGGCTCTTCAGGCGCGGACCGCCACGACGCCGCAGGATTATGGCGTCAAGGCGGCCGGCTACGGATATCGGCTGCTCGGCGTCCTGCTGGGCGGCCTGTTTGTCGGTATCGCGTTCGGCGCGATGGCCGACGCCCTGTTGCGCACGGCGCCGTGGGGGATGATCTGCGGGGTCCTCGTCGGCTTCGTGGTGTCGGTTTGGATGGCCGTCCGCTCGGCGCAGCGGATGTCAGCCGAGGCGGCGCGGGAGTGGGGTCCGCCCAAGGACCTTCCTCCCGATGCTGAGGAAGATTGAAGGGAGTTCGAGGCGGCATGGCCGACCCGATGCACCAGTTCGAGGTCCAGAAGATCGTGGACCTCCCGGATTTCTCGCTCCCTGGCGTGGGCGTGATCGACATGTCGATCACCAACTCCACGGTGGCGATGTTCCTGGCCGCCGGCCTGATCGTCGCCTTCTTCGCGCTGGCCACGGCCAAGGCCGCGGTCGTGCCCGGGCGGCTGCAACTGCTGGGCGAGGGGATATTCAGCTACATCGACAACCTGACGACCAGCATCATCGGTCACGAAGGTCGAAAGTTCTTCCCCTTCATCTTCACCCTGTTCCTGTTCATCCTGGCGATGAACCTGTTGGGCATGTTCCTGGTGTTCACCGCCACCTCGCAGCTGGCGGTCACCGCCACGCTGGCGGCGATCACCATCCTGCTGGTGCTGATCGTCGGGATCGCCCGCAACGGGGCGAACATGTACAAGCTGTTCGTGCCGGCCGGCGTGCCCTGGTACATGCTGGTGCTGGTCACCCCGATCGAGCTGATCTCCTTCCTGCTTCGCCCGGTCACCCTGGCCCTGCGTCTGTTCGGCAACATGCTGGGCGGCCACGTGGCGCTGAAGGTGTTCGCCGGCTTCGTCGTCAGCCTGGGCGCCCTGGCGGCCGGCGGCGGCCTGGGCCTGCTGGGCATTCCCGGCGCGCTGCTGTCGCTGGGCGGGGTCGTGGCGCTCACCGCGCTCGAGTTCCTGGTCGCCTTCCTCCAGGCGTTCGTCTTTGCAGTCTTGGCCTGCGTCTACCTGAACGACGTGGTCAACCTCGGCCATCACCACTGACGGCCGGCCAACCCTCAATTCACAACTTCCAAACGGGACACACACATCATGGAAGCGGAAGCGGCTAAGTTCATCGGCGCGGGTCTCGCCACCCTGGGCATGATCGGCGCGGGTATCGGCGTCGGCACCCTGTTCTCGGGCTTCCTGCAAGGCGCGACGCGCAACCCGTCGGCGGCCGGCGGCCAGTTCACCAACCTGATCCTCGGCGCGGCGCTGACCGAAGCCCTCGGCATTCTGGCCTTCGTGCTGGGCCTGCTGATCCTGTTCGGCTAACCGCTGACCTCACCAGGGCGGAGCCTGCTCCGCCCGTCGTTTTCTAAGGACGACCAGGCCGATGGCCGCCGAAACGACCACCACGCCGAGCGCGGGCGACCACGACGCGAACCCGGCCGCGGAAGCGGCCGAGGCCGTGCACGGTTACGAAGTCTCCGCCGGCACGACGGAAGTCGCCCACCACGGGGGCGAAGGGGGCGGACTGCCGCAGTTCCGCTTCGAGTACTGGGGCGGCCAGATCGTCTGGCTGCTGCTGATCTT
>JAQVDF010000463.1 GCA_028698405.1 Phenylobacterium sp.
CAGTCAAGCAGGCCGCCTACGACGTTCAGCGCAGCGCCTGGTCCAAGGCCGAGGTGCCCAACCGTCCGGGCCGGCTGATGGAGATGAAGAACCTGTCGATCACCCCGCTGAAGGGCGAGGTGGCCGAGACCCTGCGCCTGCAGCAGGCCGCCGCGGGCGCCGCCCCGATCACCCTGACGGCCGAGTCCGCCGCACCGCCCTACACCCCGTTGGTGGTGCGCAGCCTGGCCGTCGCGGCCCTGGCGACCCTGGGCTACGGCACCGAGGAGTACCTCAGCCAGGCCAACGCCATCCTGGCCGATCCCAGCGCCAGCTCCTGCCTGACGATGTCCAAACTCAACCTCTATCAGTGCCTGTCTGTGGCCAAGCCGCACTACGAGGACGTCTTCTGCCTCGGCCAGCACGCACTGATGGACACCGGCCGCTGCCTGGTGAAGAGCGCGGGCGCGGCCCAGCCGCTGGACGTGACTCCGCAGCCGCTGAAGGTGGCCGTCCAGCCGCCCGTTCCGGCCCTGGCGGCCGGGGCCCGCTAACCAGCTTCGCAGATGCGGCGCGGCGCCCGTTGCAACGGGCGCCGCGCTCGTGTATCTAGCCGCACCTTTCGAGCCCAACGGGGCCCGGACCAACGCCGCGCGGGTCTTGCGCGGCGGTTTCGTTTTGAGGCGAGGCCATGGCCGAGATCGTATTGAACGTTGAAGTGCGCGAGCGCACGGGAACCGGCGGCGCCCGCGCCGCGCGTCGCGATGGCAAGGTGCCGGGCATCCTCTATGGCGGCGACAAGCAGCCGGTGCCGATCGCGGTCCGCGCGAACGAGTTCCGCAAGGCGCTCTACACCGGCAAGCTGCTCGGCCACCTGGTGAAGCTGAAGCACAACGGCGAAGTCCAGTCGGTGATCGCCAAAGACGTGCAGATGCACCCGGTGACCGACGAGCCCTGGCACTTCGACGCGTACCGCGTCGACGAGAAGCAGGAGATCAAGATCTCCGTTCCGGTGCGCTTCGAGAACCAGGACGAAGCTCCCGGCATCAAGCGCGGCGGCACCCTGAACGTCGTCCGCCACGAAGTCGAACTGTCCTGCCCGGCCGACCGCATTCCGGAAGTCCTGGTCTTCGACCTGAAGGGCGCGGAAATCGGCGACACCATCCGCATCTCGGCCATCGAGCTGCCGAAGGGCGTGACCGCCACCGTCGACCGCGACTTCGTCATCGCCACCGTCACCGGCGCCGCCGCGGCGGCCGATGAGGGCGAAGCCGCCGAAGGCGAAGCGGCCGAAGCCGCCGAGGAGTAGGCCTTTCGAGGCCGGCTTCCTCCGGGGGGCGACATGCTGATCCTCGCAGGGCTGGGCAACCCCGGCCCGCGCTACGCCGGCAACCGGCACAACATCGGCTTCCGGGCGGTCGGCGAGATCGCCCGGCGCTGGCGTTTCGGGGCCGAGCGGCAACGCTTCCAGAGCCTGGCCTGCGAGGGCGTCATCGAGACGCCCGATGGTCCGGTGCGGACCCTGATCCTGAAGCCGCAGACCTACTACAACGAGAGCGGCCGCGCGGTCGGCGAGGCGCTCAAGTTCTACAAGCTCCAGCCCAAGGACCTGGTCGTCTTCTACGACGAGATCGACCTGGCGCCCGGCCGCTTCCGGATGAAGACCGGCGGCGGCGCGGCCGGCAACAATGGCGTGCGCTCCATCGCCGCCCAGGTCGGCCCCGACTTCCGCAGGGCCCGCATGGGCACCGGCCATCCGGGCCACAAGGAGCTGGTGCACGCCCACGTGCTCTCCGACTTCCACAAGGCCGAACTGCCCTGGGTGGAAGACCTGTGCCGCGCCTGCGCCGAGGCCGCCCCGCTGCTGGCCATGGGCGAGGACGAGAAGTACCAGGCCGAGGTCATGCGCCTGGCTCCCGCCGAGAAGGCCGACCCGCGCAAGGCGGCGCGGGAGTGACCAAGCCTTCGACGCCGCTCCGAGGCGACAACTCCGCCGCGGTCGGCTAAACCCCCGCCACCCATTCATCCGAGGACGGCATGGCCCTGAAAGTCGCCATCGTCGGCCTGCCGAACGTCGGCAAGTCGACCCTGTTCAATGCGCTCACCCAGACCGCCGCGGCGCAGGCGGCCAACTATCCCTTCTGCACCATCGAGCCGAACGTCGGCGACGTGGCGGTGCCCGAGCCGCGGCTCGAGGGACTGGCCAAGGTCGCGGGGTCGAAGGAGATCATCCCGGCCCGGATCAACTTCGTGGACGTGGCCGGCCTGGTGCGCGGCGCCTCGAAGGGCGAGGGCCTGGGCAACCAATTCCTGGCCAACATCCGCGACTGCGACGCCGTGGCCTTCGTCGCCCGCTGCTTCGAGGACGACGACGTGACCCACGTGGAAGGCCGCGTGGACCCGATCGACGACCTGGAGATCATCGAGACCGAGCTGATGCTGGCCGACCTCGAGAGCCTCGAGAAGCGGGTGGTCAACCTCGACAAGCGCGCCAAGGCCGGGGACAAGGAGAGCGCGGCCACCCTGCGGCTGGTCAATCTGGCGTTGGCCGAGCTGCGCGAGGGCCGACCGGCCCGGATGGCCGAG
>JAQVDF010000464.1 GCA_028698405.1 Phenylobacterium sp.
TGATCTCGCGGGCCCTCGGCGCGGCGGCGGTCGAGCCGCCCATGCCGTGCTGGACGATGACCGAAAGGGCGTAGCGCGGCTCGTCGATCGGCGCGAAGCAGACGAACAGGCCGTGATCGCGGTACTTCCACGGCCCGCCCTTCCCCCGCGAGCCGCCGGCGGAATAATTGCGCACCTGCGCCGTGCCGGTCTTGCCGGCCATCAGGATGTCGCCCAGGCCCAGCTGGCTTGCCCGATAGCCGGTGCCTCCGGCCTCGGTCACCGCGGCCATCCCCTCGCGCACAAAGTCGATATGCTCGGGCTTGAACGGCAGGTCGGGCACGTCGGAGCCCGCCTTCAGCACCGTGTCGCCGACCGACTTGATCAGTCTGGGGTTCAGCGCCTTGCGCCCGTTGGCCAGCCTGGCGGTCATCACCGCCAGCTGCAGGGCGTTCACCTGCAGGGCGCCCTGACCGATGCCGTAGCTGAGCGACTCGCCGGGCATCCACTCCTGGTTGGCCGGGTTCTTTTTGTAGTAGCGCCGCTTCCACTCGCGGGAAGGCACAATGCCTTTCTTCTGGCCCGAGATGCCGATGTCGAAAATCTGCTCGAAGCCGAAGGCCTTGGCGACCTTGGCGATCTGGTCCGGGCCGATGCGCAGGGCGACCTGGTAGAAGTAGACGTCGCAGGAGTTCTTGAGCGCATCGCGCATGGTCTGCGGGCCGTGGCCGCCGCGCTTGTGGCAGTGGAAGTAGCGGCCGAAGTACCAGCCGCCGCCGCAGAAGATCGGCACGTTCGGGTCGACCCCGGCGTCGAGCGCGGCCAGGGCGGTCATGGTCTTGAAGGTCGAGCCAGGCGGGTAGAGGCCGGACAGCGCCTTGTCGAGCAGCGGCCGCCGTTCGTAGTTGGCCAGCGCGCGGTACTCGGGCCCCGACAGGCCGCGCACGAAGCGGTTGGCGTCGAACGACGGGGCCGAGGCCAGGCAGAGCAGGTCGCCGGTGCGGCAGTCCATCATCACCGCCGCGCCGCTCTCCTCGCCGAACACCTCGATGGCCCGCGTCTGCACGTCGACGTCGAGGGTGAGCTGGATGGTCTTGCCGGGCACGGCGGGAATGTCGCCGTCCGGATCGTGGCGCACCTCGCGGCCGTTGGCGTCCACCTCGACCTTCTTGGCGCCCGGCTTGCCGCGAAGGTCCAGGTCGAAGGCCTTCTCGACCCCTTGCCGTCCGATACGGAAGCCCGGGTGCATCAGGATCGGGTCGGCGTTGGGCCCGCTTTCCTTGATGTCCTCGCGGATCGGTTTGGCGACGTAGCCGATCACGTGGGCGAAGGCGCCGCCGTGCGGATAGACGCGGACCTCGCCCATATCGGCCACCACGCCCGGCAGTTCGGGCGTCCGCAGGTTGATCGCCGAGAACTGCTCCCAGGTCATGTCTTCCAGGACCTGCACGGGCACCCGGCGCGGCGCGCGGTCGATCTCACGGATCAGCCGCTCCTGACGCTGCGGGTCGAGCGGCACGTAGTTGGCCAGCGTCTTCAGCGTCGCCTGGTGGTCGAGGCCCTCCTCGCGGCGGACCAGCAGGCGGAAGTTCGGCCGGTTGGAAGCCAGCACCACGCCGTTGCGGTCGAGGATCACGCCACGGGGCGGCGGCACCAGCTTGAAGTCGAACTGGTTGGACGCGGCGAGCTTCTGGTAGCGCCCGGACTCCAGCAACTGGAGGTAGCCGAGGCGGGCGGTCAGGGCCAGGATGCCGCCCCCGGCCAGCCCCCCGAGCAGGAAGGCGCGGCGGTGGAAGGCGCCCTGCCGTTCGTTGACGTCTGAGAAGTAGATGGCGGTCTGCGGCATGCGGCTACCGGAATCGGACGTCGGCGTCTTCGAAGCGGTCGATCAGGCGGTGGGCCAGCGGATAGAGCAGCACCGTCCAGAACCACTGCCAAGCCAGCGGGCCGAAGGCCGGCGCCGCATCGATCTGCATCAGGGTGAACAGGGTCCCGGCCCCCAGCGTCAGAGCGCACATCGCTCCGTACCAGCCCCACAGCACCGCCCCGCTCTGCCCCACCATGAAGTTGCGGGCCGAGAGGGTGGCCCCGTAGGCGACCAGCATCGACAGCGCCCAGAGCCCCAGGGGGGAGCCCCAGAAGACGTCCAGGAACAGGCCCATCAGCAGCACCGCGAAGGGCGCCAGGACGGAGGGGCGGATCACCGCCCAGGCGAACACCAGGGCCAGCGGGATCACCGGCTCGGGGAGCTGGAGACCGAACACCCTCAGCGGCACCGCCAGGAGGATGGCGCCTCCCAGCGCCCAAAGCATGGGCAGGCCGATCCAGCTTCCGGAGTCCAGCGGTCGCGCGCCGCTGGGGGTCATTGGGCGGCTCCCGCCTCAGGGGGCGACGGTGACGTAGCCGGTGGCGTCGCAGGCGCAGGCGTGGGCGCCGGTGTCGGCTGGGCCGCCGCGGGCGTCTCGAGACGCGGCTGCACGGTGGCGGCTGGCCGCGGCGGGGCGGGCGACGGCGGGGCGGGGGCCGAGGCCGTGGGAGCCGCCGCCGGCGCCTGGCGCAGCGTCACCGTCGCGGGGGCGGCCGA
>JAQVDF010000465.1 GCA_028698405.1 Phenylobacterium sp.
CGTCCACCGATCGCTCCTTCCGCACCGCCCGGAAGAATGATCCGCCGCCCCGGCTGTTCCCGCAGGCGCATGTCGGGGAGCCCCTCCGGACCAGGCGCCGGAATAACTGGAAACAGCCCAGAAAAGCTATCCTTGAATCCCTATCGGTTTTATAGGAGTTCCTGACCTCGCCGTCCTGTGTGACGGCGCTGACCCGGGGAACGTCGAGCGGCTCGGAGCCGCCGGCGGGGACAGATCACAAGGTCAAAAGGTATGCCTGCAGTTCGTCGTCGTCTCGCCTATGGAGCCTCGCTCGCGGTGCTCGCCCTCGCCGGTCCGGCCTGCGCCGACGATGCGATGGCCAGTCTCGTCGACGAGGTGATCGTCACCGGCACCAGCGCGTCGGATCTGACCGTGCGCACCAGCGCCACGCCGATCGACGTGGTTTCGGCCGAACGGATCCAGCAGACCGGGGCGGCCGACCTCGGCCAGGTCCTGCAGGCCCAGGCGCCCGCCGTCAACTTCCCCTCCGTGACCATCGGCAGCGCGGCCGGGGCCAACCTGAACGCCACCTTGCGCGGCCTCGCGCCCGACCAGACCCTGGTGCTGGTCAACGGCCGCCGCCAGCACAAGTCGGCCTTCGTCAACGTCAAGGGCGGGACCAGCCGCGGCAACCAGGCCGTCGACCTGGCCACTATCCCGCTTTCGGCCATCAAGCGGGTCGAGGTGCTGCGCGACGCCGCCGCCGCACGTTACGGCTCGGACGCCATCGCCGGCGTCATCAACATCGTGCTTCGCGACGAGGCCGACGGCGGCAACCTGACCGTCCGCGCCGGCCAATATCGCGACGGCGACGGCCAGCAGGCCTACGTTCGCCTCTGGAAGGGCTTCGCCCTGCCCGGCGACGGTTTCGCCACCTTCGCCATCGACGCCGGGCACGCCGACGACACCGACCAGTTCGAGGCTCCGGAGACCCGCGCCTGGTACTTCCCGGGCGATCCGCGCGAGGCGACGGTCGACAAGGCCAAGTTCTACCGCGGCCAGCCGGAGATCCGCACCGACGTGCGGGCGGCATTCAACGCCGCCGGCCAGCTGACCGACCAGCTCGAGCTCTACGGCTTCGCCACCACCGCCTTCAAGCGGACCCGGATCAACGGCAATCCGCTGCTGCCGCGCGCCAACGAGACGGTGCGGGCGCTCTACCCGGACGGCGCCAAGCCCAACCAGTGGGTCAACAGCGAGGACAGGACCTTCGGGGCGGGCCTGCGCTGGGAGCCCGAGGGGCTGGGCGAGTTCGACCTCTCGTTCACCTGGGGCGACAACCAGCAGACCTACCGGACCACCAAATCCAACAACGCTTCGCTGGGCCTGGCCACGCCCACCGACTTCGACACCGGCTCGCTCTACAATCAGCAGACCGAGGTCAACCTGGGCTGGGTGACCGAGCTGCCGATCGATTTCGGCGCCGGTCCCCTCACCTTCGCCGCCGGCGTCTCCGGCCGCCGTGAGTTCTTCCGCATCGGCGCGGGCGAGACCGCCTCTTGGATCGACGGCGGCGTGCCGATCCTCGACGGGCCGAACGCCGGCCGTCCGGCGCCCTACGGCTCGATGACCTGGCAGGCCTACCTGCCGATCGACGCCGGCTCGCTGTCGCGCAAGGTGTGGGGCGGCTACGCCAGCGTCGAGGGGCTGATCACCCCGGACCTGCGGGTTTCCGCGACCGGCCGGGCCGAGAACTATTCCGACTTCGGCGACGTGGTCACCGGCGAGACCTCGGCGCGCTGGGAGCTGAACGACGCCCTGGCCCTGCGCGGCTCGGTGTCCACCGGCGTGCGCGCGCCCTCCATCGGCCAGGTCGGCTACTCGTACACCCAGACCACCAACGTCGTGAATCAGACGGGCCTGTTCCAGGTCCGCACCTTCAAGGTCGACACGCCGGTGGCCATCGCCCTCGGTTCGGCGCCGCTGAAGCCGGAGAAGTCGGTCAACCTGTCGGCGGGCGTCGTCTGGCGGATCGGTTCCGCGGCGTCGATCACCCTGGACGCCTACCAGATCAGCATCGAGGAGCGAATCGCGCTGTCCGACAACTTCGCCGGTCCGGAGGTCGAGGCGCTGCTGCGCGCCGCCGGCCACCCGCAGGCGATCTCGGCCAACTTCTTCACCAACGCCCTCGACACCCGCACGCGGGGCCTCAGCCTGACGGCCGATTGGGCCACCGAGCTGTTCGATGGCGACCTCGACCTTCGCCTCGCCGGCGAGCTCAACCGCACCGAGGTGACCAAGACCCGGGCGATCAACGGCCGCGTGCCGATCGGGCGCCAGACCGCCGGCTACCTCGAGTACGGCACGCCCGACATCAAGCTGGTGCTGTCCGGAACCTGGAGCCGCGGCCCCTGGCGGGTGAACGCCACCGGCATCCACTACGGCCAGTACAAGCAGCTCGACCCGGTGCGGCCGGAAAAGGACCAGACCTTCTCCTCCCAGCAGGTGGTCAACGCCTCGGTCGCCTACGAGCTCACCGAAAAGGTCCGCCTGAGCGTCGGCGCCGACAACCTGTTCAGCTCCACGCCCGAC
>JAQVDF010000466.1 GCA_028698405.1 Phenylobacterium sp.
CACCGTTATCATGCTGCTCGCCACCCTGCTGGTGATGGGCTCGGTGATGCTCGCCTACTGGCTGGGCCGCAGCCTCGCCCAGCCGGTGGCCGACATGGCCGGGGCCATGCGCCGGATGGCCGACGGCGACCTCGAGGTGCCGGCCCCCTCGACCGCCGCGGCCAGCGAGCTGCAGGACATGGCCCTGGCCCTGGAGCAGTTCCGCCGCTCGGCGCGGCAGGCGCTGGAGGCCGAGGCCGGGCGCAAGGCGGCCGAGGCCATCGCCCGCGAGAAGAGCGCCCTGCTGCACGTGCTCAGCCACGAGGTGCGCACCCCGCTGAACGGCATCCTCGGCATGGCCCAGGCGCTGGCCCGCGAGCCGATGCCCGAGCGCCAGCGCGAGGCGGTGCAGGTGATCCTGGGGGCCGGCTACACCCTCGGCGGCCTGTTGGACGGGGCGCTGGAGCAGTCCCGGATCCAGAGCGGCGAGGTGGCGCTGACGGCCGTGCGCTTCGCGCCCGCCGACACCGTGCGCCAGGCCGGGATGGCGGTGCGCCGCCAGTGCCGGGCCAAGGGGCTGAGGCTGTCGGTCAACACCCGCCCGCTGGGCGCGCAGGTGGTGGTCGGCGACGAGCCCCACTTCCGCCAGATCCTCGACATCCTGCTCAGCAACGCGCTGCGCTTCACCGACGCCGGCCAGATCAGCGTCGACGCCCGTATGGAGGCGCGCGGGCCCGATCGGCTGATCACCGTCGAGGTGCGGGACACCGGCATCGGCATCTCGGAGGAGGCGAAGGATCGGCTGTTCACCGCCTTCGGTATGGCCGACGCCTCTTCGACACGGACGCACGGCGGCGCCGGGCTGGGGCTCGCGCTCTGCCGCGACCTCGTCGAGCTGATGGGCGGTCAGGTGCAGGTGGAGAGCCGCTCCGGCGCCGGCTCCACCTTCCGCGTCCTGCTGCCGATGAAGGCCGCCGAGGCGGCCGCCGCGCCGGCCCCGCCGCCCGGTCCGCTCGGCGCGGCCACCAAGGCGATGCGTATCCTGGTCGCCGAGGACAACCGCACCAACCGCCAGGTGGTCGCCGCCCTGCTCTCGCCGCTGGAGGCCGAAATCGCCTTCGCCGAGGACGGCGCCGCCGCTGTCGACATGTTCGTCCGCTCGAAGTTCGACCTGGTGCTGATGGACCTGCGCATGCCGGTGATGGACGGCTGGGAGGCCACCCGCCGCATCCGCGAAGCCGAGACCGCCGCCGGCACGCCGCCCACGCCGGTGATCGCGGTCACGGCCAACACCTCCCCGGCCGACCTGCAGCGCTGCCGCGAGAGCGGCGTCGATGCGGTGGTCGCCAAGCCGATCCGGCTGGCCGAGCTCTTCGAGACGATGGCGGCGGTGCTCGGCGCCGCCGCCGCAGGCAAGGCGGAGGTCCAGCTCTCCCCGCAATGAACCCCCTCCCGAACGCCCGCGACGGCCGTCCCCCTCCGGCCCGGCGGGCTCAACGCTCATGGAGAAACAGTGTCTGACGTATTTGGTGTCAACCCGGCGGACATCCTCGACGGGATCCTCGACATTTCGTCGGAGGCGATCATGGTCGCCGACGAACAACTGGTGATCCGCCTGGCCAGCAACGGCGCCGATGCGATGTTCGGTTACGCGCCCGGCGAGCTGGTCGGCTTGAGCGTCGAGGCGCTGATCCCCGAGCGATCGCTCGACGTCCACCGTGTTCACGTCGCCAACTTCTCGCGGCGTGAACGGTCGAGCCTGAAGATGGACGAGCGCAACGAGGTCTTCGCCCTGCGCAAGGACGGGACCGAGTTCCCCATCGAGGCCTCGCTGGCCAAGCGAGCCCACCGTGGGGCGACCTACTTCACCATCATCATCCGCGACGTCACCGCCCGCCGTGAGGCGCAGGCCAGGCTCGCCGCCTCCGAACGGCGGCTGGCCACCGCCGTGGCCAACGCCGAGCTGCACGTCTTCGAGATCGACTGGGTCAGGCGCGAGATGTACCGCGACGGCATCGAGGGAAGCCTGCTGTTCGAGCGGCTGCCGACCTTCGAGGACCTGGCCGACGACCCGATGGTGGTGATCGCCGAGGAGGACCGCCCGGCCGCCCGCGCCGCCTGGGTGAAGGCCCGCCGCGACGGCGAACCGTTCCGTATAGAGTGCCGCATGGCCCGCAGCGACGGGCGCGAGGCCTTGGCGCTGATCACCGCCGAGCTGATCGAGGATCAGGAGGGCCGGCCGCTGCGCCTGATCGGCGCCCTGCAGGACGTCACCCAGCGCATGGAGGCGGCCCGCACCCTGCGACGGGCGGCCGAGGCGGCCGAGGCCGCCAACGGCGCCAAGAGCGCCTTCCTGGCGATCATGAGTCACGAGATCCGCAACCCGCTGAACGGGGTCATCGGCATGGCCCAGGCGATGGCGCAGGACGGGCTCAGCCCCGCCCAGCGCGAGCGGCTGGGGGTGATCCAGGACAGCAGCGAGGCCCTGCTGACCATCCTCAACGACATCCTCGACCTGTCGAAGATCGAGGCCGGCAAGCTGGAGCTGGAGGACGTCGAGTTCGAGCTCGGCG
>JAQVDF010000467.1 GCA_028698405.1 Phenylobacterium sp.
TCGTCCATGTCGCCGTCCCCGAAGGCGTCTTCGTCGAACTCGTCGGCGTCGAGGGCCAGCCCCCCGTCGTCCGAGCGGTCGCCGATCGCCTGGGTCAGGTCCATGACGTCAGGCAACTCTTCGAAGGTGCGCATGTCGTCGCCTTCGCCGTCGACGGTCATGCTCTCGTCGCGGGCCTCGGCCTGGTCCTGGGGATCGTATTCGGCGTCGGAGTCGAAGCTCGTGCCGGGCATTGGGATCAGCTCCTCGCGTGGCGCCGCCGACCCGCGGCGGCTTCGCCAGGATCAACCCGCCCGCGAGGCTCCCGTTCCGCCCGACTGCACGAAGCCCGCGAGCTCGGCGGCGATCGTAGCCATCAGCCGCGTCCAGTCCGCGCCGGGCTCGTTGATGAACAGCCGCACCTGCGGGTACCAGGGGTAGTGGTCCGCGCCGAGCCGCGGCCAGGCCCCCTTGGCGCCGAGCAGCCAGCCTTGCGCGCCGCATGCCGCGCCGATGTTGAAGGTGGCGTTCGAGAAGCCCAGCACCAGGTCCGTCGCGCAGCAGAGGGCGGCCACCTCGTCGAGGTCGTCCTTCAGATCGATGGCCGGCGGCGACCAGATCTCCACCCCGAAGTCGCGGCGAGCCCGCTCCAGCTCCTCGGCGCAGTCGCCGTACTGCAGATTGACGAAGGTGACTCCCGGGGTCCGCAGGACCGGGGCCCAGGCGTCGAAGGGCGAGAAGTAGCGGTCGCGGCCCTGGGCCTTGATGGCGCTCTTCCAGAGCAGGCCCACCTTGGGACCCGAGCCGGCCTCGGCCAGCACGCCGCGCCAGTGGGTCACCCGGTCCGGATCGGCCTGCATGTAACGCTCGCGCTGGGGGAAGGCGTCCAGCGTGCGGCGGTACTGGCGCATCAGCGAGGCCATCGGAGCCCACAGGTCGACGGTCTCGATTTCGTTCTCGACGTGCGGCGCGAAGCGCACCGTGCGGCCCTGGAAGGTCACCGTCACGTGGTGGCCGATGTTGGCGGTCGGGAAGGAGCGCTGGAACAACGGGACCAGTCGGCGCTCCACCGCCAGGGAGAGCTTTCCTTCCGGGCCCAGGTCGCGAATCACATCCGCGAGCACATTGGCGAACAGCACCTCGTCGCCCAGTCCCTGCTCGGCGAAGATCATCAGGTGCTTTCCGGCCAGGTCCGCGCCCGGCGTCCAGGACGGCCGGTCGATCAGGAAGGTGGTGGCGTCGTCGTACTGGTGGTGCAGACGCACCTCGTACTGGTCCCAGCCCTCGGCGATTCGGCCGAGCTCCATGAGCATGGTGGCGCGGGCCAGCCGCATCATCATCAGGTCGTCTTCGGCGATCTTGCCGGGCAGGGCCGCGTCGCAGTCGGCGAGGGCGCCTTCCGCATCGCCCATTCCCAGTCGGGTGGCGGCACGATTGTAGCGGGCCTTCGGGAAGTCGGGCTGCAGCCGCAGCGCCTCGTCGTAGAAGATGATCGCGTTGTCGTTGTCGCCGAGCTCGGTCATCACCGTGCCCAGCGAGTTCCACAGCATGGCGTTGGAGGGATACTGGGCGATGGTCGCCTTGAGCACCTCGATCGCCTCGTCGTGGCGGCCCTGCTCTCGCAGCACGCTGACCAGGTTGTTGTACCCCTCCGGATTGTCCGGATTGTCGCGGATGAAATGCAGGTAGAGCTTCTCCGCCTGCTCGCGCATGCCCAGCCGCATGGCCAGCCGGCCCAGGTCGTTGGCGATCTGCGCATGGTCGGGCAGGAGCTGCAGCGCCTTCTCGAAACACTGCAGGGAGGAGGCGAAGTCGCCCGCCCGCTCTCGGGCGAAGGCCAGCACGTACCAGGCGACGCCGCTCGACTCGTCCTTCTCCAGCGCCTTGATCGCCCAGCGCGCGCCCTCCTGGGGATCGCCCGCGTTGACGGCTGCGGCCGCGCGGCGGACCAGCGGTTCAGCGGCCAGCGACTTGAGCTCGCCGATCGCCGCGTTGAGCCGATCGAGCGCGGCGCGCGAGCCGGCCGATTCGACGTCGGAGAGGGTCAACTTCGGCGCATTGGGAATGGCGCCCATGCCGGTGTCCAGCGCTCTCGCGGATGCAGCGGTGAGCTTCTCGATCCGCGGCATGGCGGAGACTCCAAATCACTTCAGGATTGAGGCATGGTTCCTGCGGGTATGCTTAACCCTTGCTTAAGCGCCTCGCCTCGGCCTTTACCGGCAAGGAGGCGTTAACGAGCCGACGCTAAGCCTGCTTCTCCAGGGGCTGGCGTCATGCCGCAGGGAAGAACATTGGGCGACGCCCAGGCGTCGTCACCAGGGGGCCGGACTTGCCGCTGAAGTTATCTCTGAAGCCTGGCGAAAAGTTCGTGCTCAACGGCGCGGTGGTCCAGAACGGCGACCGTCGCGGCACGTTGATCTTGCAGAACAAGGCCTCGGTCCTTCGCGAGAAGGACATCATGCAGCCGGAGGAGGCGAATACGCCGGCCCGGCGCATCTACTTCCCTGTCATGATGATGTACCTCGATGAGGCCAACGCGCAGAAGTATTACGACGAGATGGCGCGTC
>JAQVDF010000468.1 GCA_028698405.1 Phenylobacterium sp.
CTACGGTCAGCTCTCCGACCCGGTGGGCGCCAGCCCCGACGGGTCGGCCTTCTTCACCATCCGCCCGCCGATCGCCGACGAAACGGGCCGGCCGATCCCCGATGCGGCCTGGCTGGAGGCCTGTCAGGTGGGAAGCGGCCGCTGGTGGGTGACCCGCTTCCGCCGAGAGGCCCTGCAGGGCGGGCGCAACCTCCATGTCCTGCCGACCGCCGACTACTGGCGCGCCCTGCGCAGCCACGTGGACCTGGTCGTGGTCGACTCGCCTGCCGCCGACCGATCGCGCGCCGGCCTGACGGTGGCGCCGCAGATGGACCAGACCGTGCTGGTGGTCGCCGCCGACCAGCCGGACGTGGCCGCGCCCGCCCGCCTGAAGGACGCCCTGCACGGCGCCTGCGGCCAGGTGAGCGGCCTGTTCTTCAATCGCGGCCAGGTGGAGACGCCGGCCTTCCTGAAGGCCCTGGCGCCGTGACCGCCGCCCCGGCGCGGGCCGAGCCGTACGCCCCGCCGACCGCCCTCGGGTTCGCCGCGCCGCTGGCCGTGGCCATGCTGCTGATCTACAGCGCGGCCTGGGTGCTGCCGCTGGCGGGCGATGCGCCGACCGCGGCGCAGGGCGGGCTGATCCGCACGCTCTACATGCCGGCCTATGTGCTGGGCTTCGGCGTCTTCGCCATGGCCCCGATGCGCAGCCTGGAAGCGGCGGTCCGCCAGCCCTTCCTGATCGTGCTGATGGCGGTGGCCGTGGCCTCGGTTTTCTGGTCGATCGCGCCCGACCAGAGCGCCCGGCGGGTGGTCGCCGTGCTCTGCACGACCGCCGGGGGACTGATCCTGGCCGGCCGCTTCGGCTGGGCCGCCTTGGCGGAGGTGGCGGCAGCGGCCTTCGCCATCCTGGCGGTGGCGGCCCTCATCGCCGCCCTGGCCGTGCCCTCCATCGGTGTGATGAGCGAGATCTTCCCAGGCGCTTGGCGGGGCCTGTGGCCGGAGAAGAATGCCCTAGGCGGCAACATGGCCCTGGGCTTCGTCTGCCTGTCGGCGGCGGCGGTGCTGAACCCCAGGCGGGCGTGGCTGTGGTGGGGCTTTGCGGGCCTGGCGCTGTTCCTGGTGCTGATGTCGACCTCCAAGACCTCGCTGGTCTCGCTTCTGCTGGGAGCGGCGACCCTGGCCTTCGTGGGCCTGCTGCGGCTCGGCCCGGCCGCCAAGGTGGCGATGCTCTGGCTCGCGGTGGTCGGGCTGACCATCGCCGCCGGCGCGCTGCTGTTCGCGGCCGACGCGATCTTCGACATCCTCGGCAAGGACGCCACCCTGACCGGCCGGACCGAGATCTGGACGGCGGCCTTGAGGCAGATCGAGAAACGGCCCTGGACCGGCTACGGCTACGGCGTGGTCTGGGACGCCACCGGGCCCTGGACGCCGTTCGCCTGGATCGAGCGCGAGGCCGGCTTCACTCCGCAGCATGCGCACAACGCGTGGATCGAGCAGTGGCTGGGCCTGGGGCTCGTGGGGCTGGCGATGTTCAGCCTCTTCTATCTGCAGTCCGTCGCCCTGACCCTCTGGGCCATGTTCCGCAGCGCAGGCGCCTATCTCGCTGCGCCGTTCGTGATCGTCTACACGCTGATGAGCATCACCGAGAGCGTCGCCTTCACCTACAACGATCTGCGCTGGGTGCTGTTCGTCGCGATCGCCGCGCGGCTGGCGATGGCGGATCCGGCCGCCGACCATTGATTCCCGCCCCGGCGGAGCCTAGCTTTTTCGACGATATCAACCCGCGACGAGAGGAGAGGTCCTGATGACGCCCATTGCCAGCGGCCTTCGCCGCGTCGCCGGATCGCGCCTCTTGTCTGAAACTCTCATCTAGAGAGGCAGAGGCCCCGTCCTTCGGCGGCGCGCGCTGAGAAGCGCCCATCCCCACACCGAAGGAATACTTCATTGCTCATCACCTACGGCTGGAGCGACGCGCTCCGGCACGACTTTGCGCCGTTCGCGGCGCAGGGCCTCTCGCCTGCGCGGGTGGTCCTTCAGCAACGGGGCCGCTACGGCCTCGTCACCGACGCCGGCGAGGTCGCCGGCGCCCCTTCCGGTCGGCTGCAGCACGAGGCGGCTCCCGGCGCTCTGCCCGTGGCCGGCGACTGGGTGGCGATCCAGCCGCCGCCAGGGGAGGGGATGGCGGTGATCCGCCACGTCATGCCCCGTCGCACCGAGTTCGTCCGCAAGGCGGCGGGCACGGGCGAGGCGCCCCAGGTGGTCGCCGCCAACGTCGACGTGGCCTTTCTGGTCCTCGGCCTCGACGCCGATTTCAACCTGCGCCGGCTGGAACGCTACCTGGCCGCCGCGTGGGAGAGCGGCGCGACCCCGGTCGTCGTGCTGACCAAGGCCGACGCCTGCGAGGATCCGCCCGGCATGGTCGCCGAGACCGAACGGGTGGCCATCGGCGTAGACGTGCTGCCGGTTTCGGCGATCGCCGGAGAGGGGCTGGAGGCCGTGCGCGAACGGCTGGCGCCCGGCGTCACGGCCGTGCTGATCGGCATGTCAGGAGTCGGCAAGTC
>JAQVDF010000469.1 GCA_028698405.1 Phenylobacterium sp.
TTGCGGGCTCATGCGCGCCTGCAAAAAAGCCCGCAAAATTGCGGGCTTTAGCGATTTATTTTGCCTGTGGGTGCCAGTAGGTGCCAAACGCCCCTTCAATCATCCATCATTCCCACTCGATGGTTCCCGGCGGCTTGGAGGTGACGTCGTAGACGACGCGGTTGATGCCCTTCACCTCGTTGATGATCCGCGTGGCGGTGCGGGCGAGCACCTCCCAGGGGAACTCGAAGAAGTCGGCGGTCATGCCGTCGGTGGAGGTGACGGCCCGCAGGGCGCAGACCTCGTCGTAGGTGCGCGCATCGCCCATCACGCCGACGGTGCGCACCGGCAGCAGCACCGCGAAGGCCTGCCAGATGGAATCGTAGAGGCCCGCCTTGCGGATCTCCTCGAGGTAGATGGCGTCGGCCTTCTGCAGCACCGCCACCTTCTCCGGCGTCACCTCGCCGGGAATGCGGATGGCCAGGCCCGGGCCCGGGAACGGGTGGCGGCCGACGAATTCCGGCGGCAGGCCGAGCTCGACGCCGAGCGCGCGGACCTCGTCCTTGAACAGTTCCCGCAGCGGCTCGACGAGCTTGAGCTTCATGAAGTCCGGCAGGCCGCCGACGTTGTGGTGGCTCTTGATCACCGCCGACGGGCCGCCCCGGGCCGAGACGCTCTCGATCACATCCGGATAGAGGGTGCCCTGGGCCAGGAAGGCGGCGCCTTCGATCTTGGCCGCCTCGCGGTCGAAGATCTCGATGAACAGCCGGCCGATGGTCTTGCGCTTGACCTCCGGGTCGGTCACGCCGGCCAGGCCGCCGAGGAATTCCTTCGACGCGTCAACGTGAACCAACGGAATATTGTAGTGGTTCCTGAACAGGGTCACGACCTGTTCGGCCTCGTTCTGCCGCAGCAGGCCGGTGTCCACGAACACGCAGGTCAGCTGGTCGCCGATGGCCTCGTGGATCAGCACCGCGGCCACCGAGGAGTCGACGCCGCCCGACAGGCCGCAGATCACCCGCCCCTCGCCCACCTGCTCGCGGATGCGGGCGATGGCCTCCTCGCGGAAGGCGGCCATGGTCCAGTCGCCCTTCAGGCCGGCGATCTTGTGGGTGAAGTTGCGCAGCATCAGCGCGCCGCGCGGGGTGTGCGCCACCTCCGGGTGGAACTGGATGCCGTAGAACCGGCGGCCCTCGTCGGCGATCACCGCGAAGTGGCTGCCCTCGGAACTCGCGACCACCTCGAAGCCCAGCGGAACAGCGGTGATCTTGTCGCCGTGGCTCATCCACACGGTCTCGCGGTGGCCGACCTCGCCCAGGCCGTCCAGCAGCGGCGACTCCCGCTCGATCAGGATGTCGGCGCGGCCGAACTCCCGCTCGTGCCCGCTCTCCACTGCTCCGCCGAGCTGGGCGCACATGGTCATCTCGCCGTAGCAGATGCCGAGCACCGGCACCCCCAGCTCGAAGATCCGCTGTGGCGCGCGGGGGCTCTCCTCCTCATGGGCGCTGGCCGGCCCGCCGGAGAGGATCACCGCCTTCGGCGCGAACTCGTCGAGGATGGCCTCGGCCTTGTCGTAGGGATGGATCTCGCAATAGACGCCGCTTTCGCGGACCCGACGGGCGATCAGCTGGGTCACCTGGCTGCCGAAATCGACGATCAGGACCCGTTCGTGGGCGGTCTCGGTCATGGGCGCCTGTTAGCGGGGTTTGAGTGGAAGGTCATCGGGTGCGCTCCAGCACCGCGACGAAAAAGCCGTCGGTCGCCGCCGATCGTGGCGACAGCCGGAGGAATCCTAGCGGCGTGAGCCAGGCTTCGAGCGCCGGATCGGCGGTGGCGGCGCGCACGACGAAGCCGTCGTGGCGCTGCAGGAAGCCCGAGATGCGGTCCTCGTCCTCTTCCGGCAGCACCGAGCAGGTGACGTAGACGACCCGCCCACCCGGCTTCACGAAGCGGGCCCCGTCGTCCAGCACCGCGTCCTGGTCGGCCAGCCGGCGGGCCAGCGCCTCGGGGGTCAGTCGCCACTTGGTGTCGGGATGGCGCCGCCACGAGCCCGTGCCGGTGCAGGGTGCGTCGATGAACACCACGTCCATCCGCCCCTCCAGGCCGTTCAGCGGCTCCGGATTCACCGGGCTTCGGACCTGCAGGTTGCGCACGCCGGCCCGGTCGGCCCGCCGAACGGTGTCGGCCAGCCGCCGCGCGTCGGCGTCGTAGGCGTAGATCTGACCCGTCGAACCCATCTGCGCGGCGATGGCCAGGGTCTTGCCCCCGCCCCCGGCGCAGAGGTCGAGCACCTGCTTCCTGGCCACGTCGCCGGCGCAGGCCGCGGCGATCTGCGAGCCCAGGTCCTGCACCTCGAACCAGCCCTTGGAGAAGGCCGGAATGGTCTCCACCGCCCCGGTCCGCTCGCTGGCCGCGGGGGCCGGGATGCGCAGGGCGGTCGGCAGCACGCCGGTGGGCTGGGCGTTCAGCGGCCGCAGCACCTTCAGCGCCCGTTCGGGGTCGGTCTTGAGGGTGTTGACCCGAAGATCCACGGGCACCCGCTCGGCGAGCGCGGCCC
>JAQVDF010000470.1 GCA_028698405.1 Phenylobacterium sp.
GACCCTGGCCCCCGCGCCACAGAAGCAGGCGGCTGCAGACACGCCCGATCGGCGGGGGTGATCACCTAAGGCGGGGTGACTGGCGTGCTGCGTTGGCCCGGTCCGGCGAAGCGGCTCTCTCGAGCGGCCGATCCTCCACATGAACGCGATCATCGGGTCGATGAAGATCGCCTTCGGTGCAGCGTCACCCTCCCCTGGAGGGGGCCTCACCCCCCGCCGGCGCCGCGCTGGAAGCTTTCCACCAGGCTGCCGGCGACGAGGCGCCAGCCGTCGACGAGGACGAAGAAGATCAGTTTGAAGGGCAGGGAGACGACCACCGGGGGCAGCATCATCATCCCCATGCTCATCAGCACGCTGGCGACCACCAGGTCGATGACCAGGAAGGGGACGAACAGCAGGAAGCCGATCTCGAAGGCGCGCTTGAGCTCGCTGATCATGAAGGCCGGGGTCACCACCCGCAGCGGCAGGTCCTGGGCGGAGGCCGGGCGCTCCACGCGCGAGAGGCGGACGAAGAGCGCCAGGTCGTCCTGGTCCACCTGGCTCAGCATGAAGGTCTTCACGGGCGCGCCGGCGGCGTCGAAGGCGGCGGGCAGCTCCATCTGCTGGTCGAGCAGCGGGCGGATGCCGTCCTCGTAGCTGCGCTCGAAAGTCGGAGCCATGACGATGGCGCTGAGGAACAGCGCCAGGCTGATCAGCACCGCGTTGGGCGGGCTCTGCTGCAGGCCGAGCGCGGTGCGCAGCAGGCTGAGGACCACCACGATCCGCACGAACGAGGTGGTCATGATGACGATCGACGGAGCCAGCGACAGGACCGTCAGCAGGCCGATCAGCTGGACGACCCGCTCGGTGAGGCCGGCCCCGGTGCCGAGGTCGATGTTGATCGCCTGCGCCTGCGCCGCGGCCGGCAGCAGGACGAGCAGCACGCCGAGCAGCAGCGGCAGGGCCCTACGCATCGGCCAGGTCCCTGGCGGAGCCGTGGGCGATCTGCCGGCCCTCGCCGAGCAGCAGCAGTTTTTCGGCGCCGTCGACCTCGACGATCACCAGCCGCCGGGCGGGATCGAGCACCAGGGTCTCGACGACGCGGATGCGGCGGTCCTTGCGGGTCGGCGCGAAGCGCGTGAGCGCGTCGGGCCCGAACCGGCGCAGGCCCACGGCGCACAGGCCGATCAGGCCCAGCACCAGGGCCAGGGCGAAGACCGCCTGGGCGAAGTCGGCGAAGGTCATCGAAGCGATGGGTCTCTTGTGGGCTCGCCGGGCGGCCGGGCGCCGGTCTTGCAGGGCGATTTGCGGCCGAGTCCCTTAAGCCGCGGTTAACCCTGTTTATTCACCAATGGACCCCATGAACCTCGGCGAGATTCCGCTCTTTGCGATGCTGAAGTCCCGGCTGGGGTACCTGGGCGAGCGGCAGCGGCTGATCGCCCAGAACGTCGCCAACGCCGACACCCCCGGCTACCGGCCACAGGACCTGCGGCCGTTCGGCTTCCAGGCCCACGTGGCCGCCGCCGCCACGGGCGGCGCCGGCCAGCCGGTGCGCACCGACAAGGCCCACCTGTCGGGCACGGTCCGCCGGATCGCCCCGCACCGCGCGGTGGAGGGCAAGGACTCCGAGGTCACGCTCGACGGCAACGCGGTCTCGCTCGAGGAGCAGATGCTCAAGATGGCGGAGGCGCGGATCGACTACGACGCGGCCATCGGCTTCTACCAGAAGTCGATGGGCCTCGTGCGCACCGCCGCGCGGACCCCGAAATAGGAGAGGCCTGAATGCCCGCCAGCAAGATCGGATCGGCGGCCACCATGGCCACGGCGGCCTCGGCGCTGAAGGCGCAGCAGGCGCGGATGCGGATCATCGCCGAGAACATGGCGAACGCGAACTCGACCTCGCGCACGCCCGGCGGCGATCCCTACCGGCGGCAGATCCCGGTGTTCGAGCCGGTCAAGGTGGCCGGCGGCGCCGAGGGGGTGCGGATGGCCCGCGTGCAGGCCGACCCGTCCGACTTCAAGACCGAGTACGACCCCGGCCACCCGTCGGCCGACGCCAACGGCTACGTCAAGCTGCCCAACGTCAACACGCTGATCGAGGCGATGGACATGCGCGAGGCGCAGCGGGCCTACGAGGCCAACCTCAACGTCATCGAGACCCAGCGCGCCATGAACATGCGCACGCTCGACATCCTCAAGAAGTAGGGGCTGAGGGATGATCACTCCGCTCGCGGCGGCGAAGGCCTACGGCGCGGTCCAGAACCAGGCGACCCGGGCGATGGGCGGCGGGACCGCCGGCGTCGAGATGGCCCAGGGGCCGGGCTTCGCCGACCTGGTGCGCAACGCCATCAACGACGTCACCCAGACCTCCAAGGCGGCGGAGACCCAGATCGCCGCACAGGTGGCGGGCAAGGCCGAGCTGATCGACGTGGTGAGCGCCATCTCCGCCGCCGAGGCCAGCCTGGAAACGGTGATGGCCGTCCGCGACCAGGTGATCGCCGCCTACCAGGAAATCATGCGGATGCCGATCTAAGGTCGGTCGCGGTCCGCGCC
>JAQVDF010000471.1 GCA_028698405.1 Phenylobacterium sp.
TGGACCGCCTGTTCGATTCCGCCGCCGCCATCGACCTCAGGCTGCCCTGCACCCGGGAGGAGCTGACCGCGGCGGTGGCCGAGACCGTGGCGGCCTTCGCCGGCGAGGACGGCTACCTGCGGGTGGTGGTCACACGGGGCGAGGGCGCGCTGGGCATCGATCCGAAGAACTGTCGCTCGCCCAGCGTCTTCGTGGTGGCCGACGAGCTGACCATGGTGCCCCAGGCGACCCGGGAGCAGGGGGCGCGGGTCATCATCGCCGCGACGCGGCGGCTGCCGCCGGACGGTCTCGATCCACGCATCAAGAGCCTGAACTACCTGAACCACATCCTGGCCCGCATCGAGGCCAACCACGCCGGCGCCGACGAGGCGATCCTGCTCAACGCCTCCGGCCGGGTCGCCGAGGGCACCGCCGACAACGTCTTCATCGTGCGCCGCGGCCGCCTGCTCACGCCGCCGCCGGCGGAAGGCGCCCTGGCCGGCATCACCCGGGAAACGGTGCTCGATCTGGCCCGTGCCGCCGGCATCGACGCGGTCGAGACCACGCTGGCGCCCTACGACCTCTACACCGCCGACGAGTGTTTCCTGACCGGCACCGGCGCCGAGCTGATCCCGGTGGCCGAGGAGGACGGCCGTCGCATGACCGCCTGCCCGGGGCCGATATACCGCGAGCTGGAGCGGCGCTTCCAGGCCCTGGTAGCGGGCTGATGCCCGAATCGGCTAAGGTGGCGGAAAGCCACTTGCCGACGCCGCCATGATCCGACTGCCCGCCGCCCTGGCCGCCTGGGGCGGCCCCGATTTCAAGACCGCGCTGAAGCGGGAACTGGAAGGCCTGGAACCGGGGGCGCTGCCCCTGCAGCAGGCCGTGTCCACGACCAGCTATGCCCTCGACGAGCGCATCACCGCCATCGTCCTGGCCGCCGAGGCCGAGCCCGGTGTCATCCGCGCCAAGGTCGGGGTCTTCTTCTCCGGCCTGGTCCCGGGATGCAGTTGCGCCGACGACCCGACGCCCATCGAACCGCAGAACCAGTACTGTGAACTGGGGCTGGAGATCGACCGGGAAACGGCGGCGGCGGAGGTGACGGTGCTGGAGGACGGCTGAGGTGCTCGTCCCGGCTGGTCAGGCCACTTCTTCAATCCGACCGTTCCGCATCAGATAGTTGTAGCAATTCTCCGCAGTCGCCTTCCACGGCTTGCCGGTGCCCCTCGACGGTATCTCGTGCTCGAATCCGCCCACCTCAGCCATGTACTCCTCGTAGGTGGTGCAGCGCAATAGCGCTTCGAACAGCAACCAACGCGGGTCGCCCAGGTCCTTGTACCTGCGCAAGGAGGCACGCAGCGACGCTTCTTTCACGATCCGGTAGCCCCGCTGTTCATGGGCGGCTCTTTCCTTGGCCTGTAGCCGGTCTTGCGGCTCCGGCTGGTCACGCATGCCCAGTACCCGCGCGGCCTTGCGTAATCGGTTGTCATAGCAGGCAAAGCCCACCTCCTCGCCGGCTCCGTGGTGGAGCGTCACGGCTGACGCAAGCTGGATGCTGTCATACGCACGCAGGGCGAACGTTTCGGCGAAATCGCCGGCCTGTTCCACCAGGGGCTGCGTGACCTCAACGACCATGTAGTTTCGCCAGTGGCCGCGCATGCGCTGGCGTGCCAACTCGATGGCCGGTTCGTCGGCCGGGACCTCCCGGGCTCGCCGGGCCAGGGCGGAGAAGGCCTCCGCCCATGCGATGCGGGATACGGCCAGGGCGGAGGCGCCGGCCGCCGCGACTTGCATCGCTTCGCTGCCATCTTCCCGAAGGTACAGCTTGACCAGGGCGGAGGTATCGCAGAACAGAATCAAGTCCGATCCTCAAGGACGATACTGCCAACGGTCCGCCCGCCTTCGCTCAGTTGAATGGCGTCTTCAAATTTCGGCTTCCCCCCGTTCCATGCCAGCGAGCCTTCGGCCAGGAGCCGCCCGATGCCTTGGGTCTCGCCTTCGGGTATGCCGACGATGCGTGCGATCGGACGGCGATGAGAGGTGACCTCGATCACCTCGCCTGTCTGTGCCTGGGCCAGGAATTGGGCGAGGGCGGCCTTCAGTTCGTTTACCGCGACTTGCATGATCTTGGCCCCCGGGAGAAGTGTGACCTTAATTTTAATTCCAATTTGATTTTATAGGTCACATTGTTTCTTGACCATTCCATCTCCGGCCGTGATGGGGCATCAGCCCTGCCGGGCCGGCCGGGTCTGACCCTGACGCCGCAAAAATACCGCACTCACCCCATGTGTATGCCGCGGCAATGGCGATAGGCTGAAACTGTATCTCGTTCCATGGCGGAGTCGAACATGACCGGCCAGCCCCACCTGTCCCCAACCGCCCGAGGCTGCCGCCGGCCTTGGGCTGTAACCAACCTGACTGGAGGATGATCATGACCCAACTGCATGAAAACTTCGTACGGCCGGGCTTCGAGCCCCGGCCCGATCCGGATTTTCCGCTGGCCCCTATCGACTGGTCCCGTGCCGATGCCGAGGCGATGGCCAGCGCGGAAG
>JAQVDF010000472.1 GCA_028698405.1 Phenylobacterium sp.
CGTCTCCTCGATGAACTCGCGCACCTCGCGGCCCCGTTCGCCGATCAGCCCGACGACCACCGCGTCGCAGTCCGACTGGCGCGCAAGCATGGAGAGCAGCACCGACTTGCCGACGCCGGAGCCGGCGAACACGCCGAGCCGCTGGCCGCGGCAGCAGGTGGTGAAGACGTTCATCGCCCGGACGCCCAGGTCCAGGCGCTCGCCCACCCGGCCGCGGGCGTGGGCCGGCGGCGGGGGGGCGCGCAGCGGATAGGCCGCCAGCCCCTGCGGCAGCGGGCCCTTGCCGTCGATGGGCTCGCCGAAGGCGTCGACGATCCGTCCGAGCCAGCCCCTGGTCGGTCGTACCGCCGATCCCAGCGGCTCGATGCGGATTTCCGCGCCCGGCGCCACGCCCTCGACGGGGCCGAACGGCATCAGGAGGGCGCGGGACTCCCGGAACCCGACCACCTCGGCCGGCAGCGGCCGGTCGGCCAGCCGCTGGATCTCGGCCCGCGCCCCTACCGCCAGCCGGGTCAGCCCGCCGCGGGCCTCGATCAGCAGACCGTTCACCGCGGCCACGCGGCCGGAGACGGTCAGCGGATCGATACGCTCGACGGCGGCGACAAGGCTGCGCAAGATTCGATGGCCCCCGGAAAGGCGGCCAGAATCCGGCCCAATGCCTTAACTGGTGGTGAAGATTCTGGGGGGCGGGCCCCTTCCTCCCCATGGATGGGGGAGGAAAGAAAGGCTCTTGCGCCCCCTACCCGTACCGGCTCTCCAGCCACGCCTTCAGGTCGGCGACGACCTCGGCGCGGTTGGTCTCGTTGAGCATCTCGTGGCGGCCGCCCGGGTAGACCTTGATGGTCACGTCCAGGCCGGCGTCCCGGTAGCGGTCGATCAGCGGGGTGACGCGGGCCAGCCTGTCGTTGATCGGGTCCTCGTCGCCGACGAAGACATAGACCGGCAGGCCCCGGCGGACCTCCGTCAGATGGGCCGGATCGGCCGCCTGCTCCCCCACGCTGCGGAACGAGGCGCCGGACTGCGGCGTGAAGCGGATGCCGCACAGCGGGTCGGCGACGTACTTGTCCACCTCGTCGGGGTCGCGCGAGAGCCAGTCGTAGGGCGTGCGCGGGTTCTCGTAGGCGCTGTTGGGATCGCGCCGCTCGCCGCGCGGCAGCCAGGCCGCCGCCGTGCCGGACAGCACGAGGCCGTCGATCAGGTGGTGCCACCGGGTCAGATAGACCTGGGCGAAGGCCGCGCCCATCGAGTGGCCGAACAACACCACCGGCACGCCGGGATGATCCGCGCGGATCTTCTTCGACAGCACCGCCATGTCGGCGATGGCCGCGTTCGCACCGCCCGGCCCGAAATCCCCCAGCCGTTCCGGCGACCCGGCGGTCGCGCCGTGGCCGCGGTGGTCGGCGGCGTAGACCACGAAGCCGGCCTCGACGATCGGCGACAGCGGCTCGAGATAGCGCAGCGCGTGCTCGCCCGCGCCGTGCGCGAGCTGGATCACCGCCCTGGGCGCCGTCGCGCCGCTCCAGCGGTAGGCGGCGATCTCCGCGCCGTCGTCGCCGGCGTAGCCGAACCGCTGCTCCTCGATCATCCGAGCCTCCCGCCTCGCCCAACTGAACGCCGATCCAGACAGACGGCCCGGCTCAGCGCAAGGCGCGGGCGAGCTTCACGGTCTGGCGCGGGTGGCGCAGGGCGTAGCGGGCGGCCGCGATCGGTCGGCGGCGGACCGCCTGCACCGCCAGCGGCCTGACGGTGCGGGCCAGCAGCGGGCGAGCGGCGGCGCCGAGCTGGCGACGACCGAGCCAGGCCGCGGCCATGCCGAGGGCGACGGCGCCGAGGCCGAGCGACAGCGCCGGCCGTTTGCGGGCGGCGGTGTAGACGCTGAACTTGCGGCCGCGGAAGTTGGGCGTGGTCACCCGGCCGTCTTCGGCGGGCGCGTAGAGATTGTCCCCTCCGCTCTTCTGGCCCCGCCGCCGGCTGAGCGCCGGAAGCGTCGCGCCGAACAGGCGGTCGGCCAGATGCGGGGCCAGCGCCGCCGTCAGCGTCATCTGCCGTCCGCCGGCGCCCACGGTCAGCGTGCGGACCGGCCGCTGGGCCGCGTAGAGGATGGCGTCGGCCACCACCTCGGGCGCATAGACCGGCGGCGGCATGCGGGCCGGCCTGTCCATGTAGTTGCGCGCGTGGTCGGTGAACGGCGAGTTCACGGCGCTCGGCTTGATCAGGGTGACCGAAACCGGCGCGCGGTGACGCTGCAGCTCGATGCGCAGGGACTCGGTGAAGCCCTTCACCGCGTGCTTGGAAGCCGCGTAGGCGCCCAGGATCGGCGCGCCGAAGTCGCCCAGCACCGAGCCCAGGTTGATGACCGCACCGCCGCCCGGCTTCTCGGCGAGGTGCTTGGCCGCCTCGATGGAGCCGTTGACCACCCCGAAGTAGTTGGTGCGGAACAGCTGGGCGTGATCCTCAGGCGGGGTCTCGGACAGTTCGGCGTAGATGCCCACGCCGGCGCAGTTCACCCAG
>JAQVDF010000473.1 GCA_028698405.1 Phenylobacterium sp.
AGGCGGATCAGCTCGGCGACCGGCGCGCCGCGGGCGCCCGCCGCTGCGATCAGCGCGGCCTCGGTGGCGAGCGGTACGGCCGTGGCGCTCTGGGCGCCGGGATTGGGTCTGCGGCGCAGGATCAGCGGAACCGGGCCCTCGGCCGTCGTCACCGAGAAGGCGAAGGTCTGCAGCGAGGCTCCGCCGGAGAGCTGCACCAGCCCCTCGATCCCGGTCCCGCCCGGCGCGAGCTGCGGCGCCAGGCGGCTGAGCGCCGCGGCCAGATCGTCCATTCGCATTCCTCCCGACTGCGACCTTGCCTGACCGGACGGAACGGCAGTCAAACTAGCCGTCCATAACGATAGCCCGCCACAGAGCGGGGTAGGGAGGATGGCCGTGGACTTCAATCTGCCGGCCGAGCTGACCGCCTACCTGGCCGAGCTCGACGACTTCATCGAACGCGAAATCAAGCCGCTGGAACGGGAAGGGGACAACATCCGCTTCTTCGACCACCGGCGCGAGTGGGCCCGCACGGACTGGGACGCCGGCGGCCTGCCTCGCAAGGAGTGGGAGGAGCTGCTGGCCGAGGCCCGCCGCCGGGCCGATGCGGCCGGCCACCTGCGCTACGCCTGGCCCAAGGAGATGGGCGGCAAGGGCGGCTCCAACCTGGACATGGCGGTGATCCGCGAGCACCTCGCCGCCAAGGGACTTGGTCTGCACAACGACCTGCAGAACGAGCACTCGATCGTCGGCAACAACCCCTTCATCCTGATGTTCAAGGAGTTCGCGACCAACGCGCAGTACGAGCGCTACGCGGACGACCTGCTGAACGGGCGCATCCGCACCGGCTTCGGCCTGACCGAGCCCAACCACGGCTCCGACGCCACCCACATGGAGACCCGCGCGGTCCCCGAGACGCGCGACGGCAAGCCGGGCTGGCTGATCAACGGCGAGAAGATGTGGACCACGGGCATGCACGTGGCGACCCACGTGATGGTCTTCGCACGCACCAGCGGGAACGACGGCGACGCCCAGGGCATCACCTGCTTCCTCGTGCCGGCGAAGGCGCCGGGGGTGAAGATCGAGGAGTGGCTGTGGACGTTCAACATGCCCACCGACCACCCGCGGGTCTCGTTCACCGACGTATGGGTTCCCGAGGAAAGCTACTGGGGCGAGGTCGGCAAGGGGCTCGGGCTGGGGCAGAGCTTCGTCCACCAGAACCGCATCCGGCAGGCCGCCTCCTCGCTCGGCGCGGCGGTCTACTGCATCGAGGAGAGCGTCAAGTACGCCCGGGAGCGCAAGCCGTTCGGCAAGCCGCTGGCGGAGAACCAGGCGATCCAATGGCCGCTGGTCGAGCTCGCCACCCAGGCCGAGATGCTGCGGCTGCTGATCCGCAAGACGGCCTGGGAGATGGACCGGATGCCGCACAGGCAGATCGAGCGTGAGCTCTCCGACAAGGTCTCGATGTGCAACTACTGGGCGAACCGTCTGGTCTGCGAGGCGGCCGACCGGGCGATGCAGGTGCATGGCGGCATCGGCTACTCGCGCCATAAACCGTTCGAACACATCTACCGGCACCACCGCCGCTACCGGATCACCGAGGGTTCGGAAGAGATCCAGATGCGCAAGGTGGCCGCCTTCCTGTTCGGCTACATGGGTCCGCGCCGGCGGGCCTTCGCGGCGGCGGCCGAATGACCGGCTGGCGGATCGCCGAGGTCTGGGAGGCGATCGCCGCCGCCCGGCCGGAGCGGCCGGCGCTGATCCAGGGCGAACGGGCGGTGAGCTGGAGCGCCTTCGACGCACGCGCCGACGCACTGGCCGCCGCCCTGGTGTCCGCCGGGCTGTCTCGGCAATCCAAGGTCGCCGCCTATCTGTGGAACGGGCCGGAGTATCTCGAGACCTACTATGCGGCCTTCAAGGCGGGGCTGGCGCCGGTCAACACCAACTACCGCTACGGCCCGGACGAGCTGCTCTACCTGTTCGACAACGCCGACGCCGAGGCCGTCGTCTTCCACGCCGGCTTCGCCGAGACGCTGGAGAAGATCCGCGACCGCCTGCCGAAGGTGAAGCGCTGGATCGCGGTCCCGGACCCCGGCTTCGACGTGCCCGTCTGGGCCGCCGACTACGAGGCTGTCGTGGCGCGCCCGCCGGCGGCGCGGCCGTTCCGCGCGCCCTGGGGCCGGTCGGGCGACGATCTGCTGCTCCTCTATACCGGCGGGACGACCGGCATGCCCAAGGGCGTGATGTGGCGGCAGGACGACCTGTTCAACGTCATCGGCGCGGGCGGACAGGCGATGCGCGGCATCCCGCCGATCGCCGATGCGGCCGAGGCGGGCGAGCGGGCCGAGGCGGACGAGCCGGCGCCGATCACCCTCGTCGCCTGCCCGCTGATGCACGGCACCGGCCAGTTCTCGGCCCTGATCACCCTCAACGTCGGCGGCGCGGTGGCGCTGCTGCCCTCGCGCCGGTTCGATCCCGTCGAGTTGTGGGACGAGGTGGAGCGGCTGCAGGCCGACGGCATCGCGCTCGTG
>JAQVDF010000027.1 GCA_028698405.1 Phenylobacterium sp.
CGGTGCTATTGACCGGACTGACTTACGGGGGCCGATCACGTCGGGGCCCCAATTTGGAGAGCGCCTTATAGTGTCACGTCCTGGGGAACGCAACGACGGCCGGAAGGGCCGCGAATTTGGGCGCAAGACCGGCTTCCGTCCTAAGGCGTCCACAGCGGCCGACGAGTGGATCTGGGGCTGGCACGCCGTAGAGGCGGCGCTGGCCAATCCCCGCCGGGGCGCGCCGGTGCGCCTGCTGGCCACGCCTGAGCGGGCCCGACAGCTGGAGGCGCGATTCGGGCGAATCGGGGGGCTGGAAGTGGTCGACGCCCAGGTCGTCGCCCGCGCGCTGCCGCAGGGCGCGGTCCACCAGGGAATCGCCCTGCGTCCCGGCCCCCTGCCCGAGGTCGACCTCGCCGGCTTCGTCGCCAGGCCGGGCGCGGTCCTGTTGATGCTCGATCAGGTCACCGACCCGCAGAACGTCGGAGCCATCCTGCGCTCGGCCGCGGCGTTCGGGGCCGCCGGGGTGATTCTCCAGGAGCGGCACGCTCCGCGGCTGAGCGGAGCGCTGGCCAAAGCGGCCGCCGGGGCCGTGGACGCCGTGCCGATCGCCCGGGCGGTCAACCTCTCCCGGGCCCTCGAGCAGCTCGGCGAGGCCGGCTGGCGGTCGGTCGGATTGGCCGGCCAGGCCGAGCGGACCCTTGCCGAGGTGTTGAGCGGCGAGCCGGTGGTGCTGGTGCTGGGCTCGGAGGGCGAAGGCGTGCGTCGCCTGGTCGCCGAGCACTGCGACACTCTGGCCCGCATCCCCATGCCGGGGGGGTTCGAGAGCCTGAACGTCTCTGCGGCGGCGGCCGTGGCGCTCTACGAAACGGTTCGCCATGCGACGTAAGTTTGTTGCAGAGCCTCGCCCGGCGCCCCATTAACCCCGACCGATGGTCGAAGAACTCTTCTCCCCCGGCGCCCTCTCCGCCCTCCTGCAAGTGTTGATGATCGACCTGGTCCTCGCCGGCGACAACGCCGTCGCGGTGGGCCTGGCCGCGGGCGGCCTTCCCCAGGAACAGCGGCGCAAGGCGATCTTCTACGGCCTCGTCGCCGCAGTGGCGCTGCGGATCAGCTTCGCGCTGATCACCACCCAGCTCCTGGGAATCATCGGCCTGCTGTTCGCCGGCGGCGTGCTGCTGCTCTGGGTCTGCTGGAAGATGTGGAAGGAGCTGCGCCATCAGGCCGCGGCCGAGGAGGAGGCGGCCGAGGCGGTGCTCGACTCCGACCCCGCCACCGAGCCCAAGATCAAGCCGGCCAAGACCTTCAAGGACGCCTTCCTCCAGATCCTCATCGCCGACGTCTCGATGAGCCTGGACAACGTGCTGGCGGTGGCCGGCGCGGCCCGCGAGCATCCGGTCATCCTGGTCTTCGGCCTGTTGCTGTCGATCGCCCTGATGGGCGTCGCCGCCACCTGGATCGCCCGCCTGCTGCACCGCTACCGGTGGATCGGCTACGTCGGCCTGGCGATCGTGCTCTACGTCGCCTTGCACATGATGTGGGAAGGCCACCGGACCGCGGTCGTCGACCTCAATCAGACCCCCGCGTACAACGCCATCATGCCCGACGCGCTGGACATCGGGCCCGAGGAAGAGGCGCTGCACCGAGCGCACTGAGGCGAAGCGCGAGTTGACAGGCAGGGCTTCGCCCAACCAGTCACCGGAGCAGGTCGGTGACTGGTTTGCGCCGCAGGCTACCTGTCACCGGTTGATGAACCTACTGCGCGGCCGCGGTCTCGGCGCCGCCGAAGCGCTCGCTCCACTCGGCGATCTGGCCGTCCTCGACCTTGCGGAACAGCACCTCGGGGACGGCGACCTTGCGGCCGGGCTCGAGGATCTGCAGCAGGGCAGCGCCCTCGCTTTCCGGCCAGCGGCCCGGATAGTCCTCGCCGACCGCCAGGGCGATCTTCTCGGCCGCGAACGGGATGAACGGCTCGCTGACCTTGGCGAACAGGGCGACCAGGTTCAGGCCCGTGCGCACCACCACCGCGGCCCGATCGCGATCGGTCTTGATCGCGGTCCAGGGCGCGGCCTCGGTCAGGTACTGGTTGCCCAGCACCCACAGCTGGCGCACCGCCTGGGCCGCCTTGCGCATCTCGGCCGCCTCCATGTGGGCGGTGAGTTCGGCGAGCTTCTCGGTGACGTCCGCATGGAGCCGCTGCTCCAGCTCGCCCGGCTCGCCGCCTTCGGGGACCGCGCCCTCGAAGCGGGTCTCGCAGAATTTCAGGATGCGGTTGACGAAGTTGCCCAGCACGTCGGCCAGGTCGGCGTTCACCTGCGCCTGGAACTGCTCCCAGGTGAAGTTGGCGTCCGAGCTCTCCGGCGCGTTGGCGGTCAGCCACCAGCGCCAGTAGTCCGCCGGCAGCAGCTCCAGCGCGTGATCCATGAACACCCCGCGGCGCTGCGAGGTGGAGAACTTGCCGCCGTACCAGTTCAGCCAGTTGAAGCCCTTGAGCATGTCGACCAGCTTCCAGGGCGTGTTGGACGCCTGGGTCCACTTTCCGTCCGAGCCCAGGGTCTCGTTCAGGCCGATCAGGGTGCAGGGGAAGCCGACCGTGTGGAACGGCACGTTGTCCTTCCCCATGAACTCCACATAGGTCACGTCGGCGGCGTGCGGCAGCCGCCACCAGCGCTCCCATTCGATATCCTCGGCGGCCCCGCGGCCTTCCTCGGCGGCCTTGGCGTCGGCCCACTCCCAGGTCGCGCCGATGTATTCGATGGGCGCGTCGAACCAGACATAGAACACCTTGCCGGCCAGGCCCTCGATGTCCGGCAGCTGGCCCTGCGGGTTGGGGCCCCAGTCCCAGGCGTTGACCGGCACGCCCCAGGTCAGGTCGCGGGTGATGCCGCGATCCTGCAGCCCCTCGTCCAGCCACTTGAAGGCGATGGAGGTGACGAGGTTGGGCCACGCCCCCTTCTTGGTCTCGATCCAGCCGCGCAGCTTCTCGGAGAACAGCGACTGGCGAAGGAACAGGTGCTTGGAGTCGCGGATCTCGATCTCCTCCGAGCCCGACACCGCCGAGCGCGGGCGGACCAGGTCGGCGGGGTCGAGCACCCGGGTGCAGTTCTCGCACTGGTCGCCGCGCGCGGCCTCGTAGCCGCAGTGCGGGCAGGTGCCGACCACGTAGCGGTCCGGCAGGAAGCGCTTGTCGGCCAGCGAATAGACCTGCTTGGTCACCCGCTCCTCGATGAAGCCGGCCTCCCACAAGGTCTTGGCGAAGCGCTGGGTCAGCCGGTGGTTCTGCGGCGAGGACGAGCGGCCGAAGTGGTCGAAGGACAGGCCGAAGCGGCGGCAGACGTCGTGCTGCAGCCGGTGTTGCTCGTCGCAGTAGTCGCGAACGTCCTGGCCGGCGGCGGCGGCGGCCAGCTCGGCCGGCGTGCCGTGCTCGTCGGTGGCGCATACGAACAGCGTCTCCCGCCCCCGCGCCCGCTGGAACCGTGCATAGACGTCGGCGGGCAGCATCGACCCGGCCAGGTTCCCCAGCTGCTTGATGCCGTTGATGTAGGGCAGAGCCGAGGTGATCAGGACGCGGGACATCGCTCGCTCGGAGCCTTTCGAAAAGGGCGGATGCGGAAGGCGCGCTATATAGGCCCCCAAACCGTAGCTGCGAACCCCTTGGAGACTCCTACCTCCCCCGCGAAGCGGCGGGAGGGGGACCGCCCGCCGAGCGCAGCCAAGAGCGGGTGGTGGAAGGGGCAGGCCCCAGGCTCCGCGTATCCGCCGCGCCCCGCTCCAGCGCCCGTCGCAGAATCCCGTCCACCACGCCCGCCAGCCGCACAGAGGGACAGTCGGTTGGCGGAGGATGCCACGAGCAGCAGGACGGGCCAGACAGCGGCGGCCGTGGACGGCATGCGACGCCCCCCCCCGCGCGGGAAGGCAAGAATCGGGCTGAACCCCGCGCGTTCCGGCCCTATAACCTGCGCCGCATTAAGAGGAGAGAGCGGCATGCGATGGGGCGCGCGTATCGGTCTGGGTCTGGCGGCGGCGGCAGCCGCGCTGGCGCTGGCCGCCTGCAGCGGCGGCGGTTCGGGTGAGAGCGGCGGCACGCTGCGCATCTACAACTGGACCGACTACATCGATCCCGAGCTGCTGGACCAGTTCACCCGCGAGACCGGCATCAAGGTGGTCTACGACACCTTTGATTCCAACGAGGTGCTGGAGACCAAGGTGCTGCAGGGCGACGTCGGCTACGACCTCGTCGCGCCGTCCAACTCCAACCTGCCGCGCTACATCGCGGCCAAGGCGATCGAACCGCTGGACAAGAGCAAGCTCACCGGCCTCGACAAGCTGTGGCCCGACGTGATGCGCCACCTCGAGCCGTTCGATCCGGGCTCCGCCTACGCCCTGCCCTACATGTGGGGCACCATCGGCATCGGCTACAATTCCGAGGAAGTCGCCAAGCGGCTGCCGGGCGTGAAGATCGATTCCTGGGCCTTCGCCTTCGACCCGGCCAACCTCGCCAAGCTGCAGGACTGCGGCGTCTACTACCTCGACGCCTCCGAGGACATGTACGCCCTGGCCCTGAACTGGCTGGGCAAGGACCCGAATTCGAAGCAGGTCGCCGACTACCAGGCGGCCACCGACGCCCTGCTGCGGGCCCGCCCCTACGTGCGCAAGTTCCACTCCTCTGAATACGTCAACGCGCTGGCCAACGGGGACATCTGCCTGGCCATCGGCTACTCGGGCGACGTCCTGCAGGCCGCCGCCCGGGCCGAGGAGGCCGGCGGCAAGGTCAAGATCGACTACGTGATCCCCAAGGAGGGCAGCCAGGTCTGGTTCGACGTGTTCGTCATGCCCATGGGCGCGCCGAACCCGGATGCGGCCTACGCCTTCCTGAACTTCATGCTGAAGCCCGAGGTGATCGCCAAGGCGACCAACTACACCCAGTACGCCAACGTCAACGCCGCCGCGACGCCGCTGGTCGACGCCGAGGTGCGCGACAACCCGAACATCTACCCGACCCCCGAGGTGTTCCAGCGCCTGTTCGTGACCACCGCCAAGGACCCGGAGCTGCTGCGCGAGGTCAACCGGCAATGGACCCGGGTGCTGACGGGGCAGTGACGGACGGCCGGCTCAACATCGGGGCCATCCGCTCCAGCTTCGCCCCGTGGGAGGATCCGGCGGCCGAGCCGCTGGTGCGCTTCGAGAAGGTCACCAAGCGGTTCGGCTCCGTCACCGCGGTGAACGCGGTGGACCTGGCCATCTACGAGCGGGAGTTCTTCGCCCTGCTCGGCCCTTCGGGCTGCGGCAAGACCACCCTGATGCGTCTGCTCGCCGGCTTCGAGACGCCCGACGAGGGACGCGTCTGGCTGGGCGACAACGACCTGTCGGACGACCCGCCGCACCGCCGGCCGGTGCACCTGATGTTCCAGTCCTACGCCCTGTTCCCGCACCTGACCGTGGAGCAGAACGTGGCCTTCGGCCTGAAGCAGCAGAAACTGCCCAAGGGCGAGATCGCCGACCGGGTGGCCGAGATGGTGGCGCTGGTGCGGCTGGAGGGTATGGAGCGGCGCCGGCCCGACCAGCTCTCCGGCGGCCAGCGGCAGCGGGTGGCGCTGGCCCGCGCGTTGGCCCCCCGGCCCCAGGTCCTGCTGCTCGACGAGCCGCTCGCCGCCCTCGACCGCAAGCTGCGCGAGGAGACGCAGTTCGAATTGATGGCCATCCAGCAGCGGCTGGGCATGACCTTCATGATCGTCACCCACGACCAGGACGAGGCGATGGTGCTCGCCGACCGGATCGCGGTCATGCAGGCCGGCGAGATCGTCCAGGTCGGCCGGCCCACGGAGATCTACGAGGCGCCGGTCAGCCGCTACGTGGCCGACTTCATCGGCGACGTGAACCTGTTCGAGGCCGCGGCCGTCTCCGCTGAAGAGGGCGAGACGCGCTTCGCGGGCCCCGACAGCCCCGGCGGCTACCTGGCGAGCACCGACGAGGGTGTCGTGCTCGACGGCGGCCTCTACCTGGCCGTGCGGCCCGAGAAGATGGTGATGCACCTGGACCCGCCGCCCGAGGGACCGAACCGGCTGGCCGGCAAGGTGCTGGACATCGGCTACCTCGGCGACTGGACGACTTATGTCGTGGGTCTGGAAAGCGGGCGTACCGTCCGCGCCGCCCGCGCCAACAGCGCCCGACTGGTGGAGCGGCCGGTCGGCTGGGATGATCCCGTCTGGCTCACCTTCGCGCCCGACGCGGCCGTGGTGCTGACGCGGTGAGCGCGCAGCACAGGGACCGGTCGCGGGCGGCGGCGATCGCGCCGTTCCTGTGGCTCGGGCTGTTCTTCCTCTTCCCCTTCCTGCTGGTGTTGCGGCTGTCGCTGTCGGACATCGCTCTGGCGGTGCCGCCCTACGCGCCACAGCTGGACCTGTCGGCGGGCGTCGATGGGGTGCGCGAGTTCCTGGCGGCGCTGGACTTCGAGACCTACGGGCGGCTGGGCGGCGACCGGCTCTACCTGGCGGCCTACCTGTCCTCGATGCGGATCGCCGCCATCTCGACAGGGATCCTGCTGCTGATCGGCTATCCGATCGCCTACGCCATGGTCCGCTGCCCGCCGGCGGCCCGCCGCGCGCTGGTGCTGGCGGTGATCCTGCCGTTCTGGACCAGCTTCCTGATCCGCATCTACGCCTGGATCGCCATCCTCAAGCCTGCCGGCCTGCTGAACGCGGCGCTGGGGGCCGTCGGGGTGGCCCCCCTGAACCTGCTGAACGCGGCGCTGGGGGCCGTCGGGTTGGCCCCCCTGAACCTGCTGAACACCGAGGCGGCGGTCCACATCGGGCTGGTCTACGCCTATCTGCCCTTCATGGTGCTGCCGCTCTATGCCGTGCTGGAGCGGCAGCCCGCCGAGCTCCTGGAGGCCGCCGCCGACCTCGGCTGCACGCCCGTGCAGGCCTTCTGGCGGGTGACCTTCCCGATGTCGCTGCCGGGCGTGGCGGCCGGCGCCCTGCTCTGCTTCATCCCGATGGTCGGCGAGTTCGTGGTTCCCGACCTGCTCGGCGGCTCGCAGACGCTGATGCTCGGCAAGGTGATCTGGACCGAGTTCTTCGCCAACCGCGACTGGCCCACCGCCTCGGCCGTGGCGGTGGCGCTGATCGTCACCCTCATCGTCCCGCTCACCCTCTTCCAGCGCCAGCAGCAGCGCCTCCTGGAGGGCGGACGGTGAGACGCGGGCCGAGCCTGTTCAACCTGGCCTCGCTGGGGCTTGGGCTGACCTTCCTCTACGCGCCCATCGTGCTGCTGGTGGTCTACTCGTTCAACGATAGCCGGCTGGTCACCGTCTGGGGCGGCTTCTCGCTGCGATGGTACGGCGAGCTGATGCACAACGAACAGCTGCTGGCCTCGGTGTGGATGACCGTGCGCATCGCCGCCCTCTCCGCCACCGTCGCCACCCTGCTGGGCACGCTGGCGGCGGTGGCCCTGACGCGCGGCGGTCGCTTCCCGGGCAGGACGATCTTCTCCGGCGCGGTCTACGCCCCGCTTGTGACGCCCGAGGTGATCTTGGGCCTGTCGCTGCTGCTGCTGTTCGTGGCAGTCGGAGCGCCGCGCGGCTTCTGGACGGTCTCGGCCGCCCACACGACGCTGACCCTCTGCTACGTCACAGTTGTGGTGCAGGCCCGCCTCGCCAGCTTCGACCGCAGCCTGGAGGAAGCGGCGCAGGATCTCGGCTGCCCGCCCTGGCGCGCCTTCCTGCTGGTCACCCTGCCGAACATCGCACCGGCAGTCGCGGCGGCCTGGATGCTGGCCTTCACCCTCTCGCTGGACGACCTGGTGATCGCCAGCTTCACCTCGGGCCCGGGAGCCACGACCCTGCCGATGCGCATCTACAGCGCCGTGCGGCTGGGCGTGACGCCCGAGATCAACGCCATCTCGACGCTGCTGATCGGACTGGTGGCCACCGGCGTGATCGCCGCCTACCTGATCCAGACCCGGGGCGTGCGGCGCGCGTCCCGCTAGAGCGGCGGGACGCGGTCGAACCAGGGCCTCGCCTGCTCGAGCTGGCCGGCCAGGCGGAACAGCCGCGCCTCCTCGCCCATCGGCGCGACGAACTGGATGCCGATCGGCAGGCCCTCGCGGTTCCAGGCCAGGGGCACGCTCATCGCCGGCTGGCCGGTGTTGTTGAACAGCTGGGTGTTGCACATGAAGGCGAACAGCCTGTCGCGGAAGGCGCCGGGCTCCGCCATCAGCCAGCCGATCGGCGGCGCCGGCATGCCGGCCGTGGCCAGCAGCAGCACGTCGTACGTCTCGAACAGCGCCGACACCTGCCGCGTCACCGCGTGAACGGTCTGGATCGCGCGGACGTAGGCCGGGCCGCTGATGTCGACGCTGCGGTACATGGCGAAGGTGCCCGGCTCGAGCTCGTCGGCCTCGATGGGCCGGCCGCGCCGTTCGGCTTCCGCATCCAGCATGGCCGCGGTGTTGGCCGCGATCACCTGACCGGCGGCCCTGGCCAGCGCCTGCAGGTCGCCGGGGATGGCCGCCTCCTCCACGTCGTGGCCCAGCGAGGCGCAGAGCTGCGCCGCATCGCGCACCGCCGCCTCGACCTCGGGGTCCAGCCCGGGCGCGGCGATGGCCTGCGTGGTGAAGGCGATCCGCAGCCGGCCCGGCTCGCGCCGCACCTCCTCCAGGAACGGCCGCTCGGGCGGGGCGAGGAAATAGGGATCGCCCGTCTGCGGGCGGCAGACGACGTCCAGCAGGGCAGCCGAATCGCGCACCGAGCGGGTCAGCGCGTGCTGCATCGAGGCCCCGCCCCAGCCCTCGCCGAGCGGGGCGAACGAGACCCGGCCGCGCGACGGCTTCATGCCGAACAGGCCGCAGGCGTGGGCCGGCACGCGGATCGAGCCGCCGCCGTCGCTGGCGTGCGCCGCCGGCACAATGCCGGCCGAGACAGCAGCCGAGGCCCCGCCGGACGAGCCGCCGGGCGTGTGCTCAAGGCGCCAGGGGTTGCGGCTAGGACCGAACAGTCTGGGCTCGGTCACCGGCGTCAGCCCGAACTCGGGCGTGTTGGTCTTTCCGAAGATGGACAGGCCCGCGTCCAGGTACGCCCGCACGAGGGCGCTGTCCTGCGTCGCCACCGCGTCCTTGAACAGCGCCGAGCCGCCGGTCGTCGGCGTGCCGGCGAGCTGCGCGCCCAGGTCCTTCAGCAGGAAGGGCACGCCGGCGAACGGTCCATCCCCGCCGCCGCGCGGGGCGAACTGCTGGGTGACCGCATTGATCTTCGGATTGGCCTCTTCCAGCCGGGCGACGGCGAGGCCCATCAGCTCCTCGGCTGACACCTCCCGCCTCGCCACCAGCTCCGCCAGCCCCAAGGCGTCGAGTCGCCGATACTCGTCGAACCTCATCGCCCGTCTCCTCCCATCCCTTGCGCTCGGCGCCAGCCACGGCCAAAAGGTGTGCCCAAGCACGCCGGCTTAGCTCAGTTGGTAGAGCAGCGCTCTTGTAAAGCGAAGGTCGCGGGTTCGAGTCCTGCAGTCGGCGCCACGGGGTGTTTTACGGTTTCCAAGTGGGTCCAAATGAAGCTTCGTCCGCTGTTCCTGGCCGCCGCCTGCGCGGCGCTGACCGCCTGCAGCCAGGGCGGCGACAGTGGTTCGGTGCCGTCGTCCGGCGCTTCGGCTCCGGCCTCCGCGCCCACGCCTCCCAAGGACGCCGAGGCGATCAAGACGGCGCTCGCAGCCCTCCCCGCGCCTTACAACGAGGCCGACTACGAGAACGGCCGGCGCAAGTTCGGCCTCTGCCGCTCCTGCCACACCATCGAGGCCGGCGGACCCAACATGACCGGGCCGAACCTGCACGGCGTGTTCGGGCGCAATGCCGCCGCGGTCGAGGGCTACAACTACTCCGACGTGCTGAAGGCCTCGGACATCACCTGGGGACCCGAACCGCTGAACGAGTGGCTGACCAAGCCGCAGGAGTTCCTGCCCGGCAACAAGATGACCTTCGTCGGCCTGAAGGATCCGAACGACCGGCGGGACGTCATCGCCTACCTGATGGTGGAGACCGCCACGACGGCGGAGTAGCGGGCGCCCGGAATGGGCACAACCGCTGCGGGTTTGCAACCTTGACGCGCGCGGGCGGCTGAGAGATCATTGTTATGCCACCGGTCGTACGGCGGCAGGGACACCGGCGTGTGGCGTCCCTTCCCCCGCGGGCGAAGCGACCCCCCAGCCCTCGTCCGCATGACAGCCCATGACGAACTCGCCTTCCCCTTCGCAGGGGAAGGCGCTCTTCGTTACTCCGCGGCGTTGGCGACGCGCGCTTCTTCGCCCTGTTCGAACGCCTCGATGCGACGGGCCGTGTGCATCGGCGAGTGGGTGAACCTGGCCAGCAGGTTGTAGAACACCGGCACGATGAACAGGGTGAGCAGGGTCGCGAAGATCGCCCCCGAGAAGATCACCACCCCGATGGTGCGCCGGGCTTCGCCGCCGGCCCCGCCCCAGACGATCAGCGGCACCGCGCCGGCCGCCGAGGCGATCGAGGTCATGATGATCGGGCGCAGGCGCAGGGTGGCCGACTCGATCACCGCCTCGCGGATCGACAGGCCCTCGTCTCGTAGCTGGTTCGCGGACTCGACGATCAAGAT
>JAQVDF010000028.1 GCA_028698405.1 Phenylobacterium sp.
GGGAATGCGGAAGGAGATCATGGCTCAGGCGCGGCCGCAGCCGCTCGTGGCCGCGCGCACGATCTGGGCCGGCTGGGGCAGGGCGGCTTCCTCCAGATGGCGCGCGTAGGGAATCGGAACTTCCTCGCTGCAGACGCGGGCGAGCGGCGCGTCGAGCTCGTAGAAGGCCTTCTCGGCGATGCGCATGCCGATCTCCGCCGCGAGCGAGCCGGAGCGCCAGCCTTCGTCCACGATCACGGCCCGCCTCGTCTTCGTCACCGACGCCAGGATCGCCGCCTCGTCGAGGGGCCTGAGCACGCGAAGGTCCAACACCTCGGCTTCGATTCCCTCCCTGGCCAATGTTTCGGCCGCTTCCAGCGTCTTCCAGAGCGAGCCGCCATAGGTGATCAGGCTGACATCCTTGCCGACGCGGCGCACCGCGGCCTTGTCGATGTCGACGGGACCTGCGTCGTCGGCTAGCAGGCCGGTGCGATTGTAGAGCATCACGTGCTCGAAAATCAGCACGGGATCGGGGTCCTGCAGCGCGGTCCACAGCATGCCGCGCGCGTCCTCCAGCGTGGCGGGCGTCAGGACCCGCAAGCCGGGGACGTGGGCGTACCAGCCTTCCAGGCTGTGCGAATGCTGGGCGGCGAGCTGGCGCCCAGCGCCGGTGGCCATCCGGATCACCAGCGGGCAGCCGAACTGGTTGCCGGACATGTGGCGGATGGTGGCGGCGTTGTTGAGGATCTGATCCAGCGCCAGGAGGCTGAAGTTGACGGTCATGATCTCGACGATCGGCCGCACGCCCGCCATGGCGGCGCCGAGGCCCGCGCCGGTGAAGCCGGCCTCCGAGAGCGGCGTATCGCGGATCCGGTCGGGTCCGAACTCATCCAGCAGGCCCTTGGAGACGGCGTAGCAGCCGCCGTAGCGGCCCACGTCCTCGCCCATCAGGAACACCCGCTGGTCGCGGAGGATCGCGTCGCGGATCGCCTGGCGCACGGCCTCGCGATAGGTGGTCTCATGCGCCGGACCGCCGGCGGGAGCGGGCGACGGGGGCGGCGGCCGCTCCGGCGCCGTCACGAATCTGGCGAGCTCCTCGACCGGCTCGAGCGGCGCGGCTTCGGCATAGGCGGCGGCCGCTTCGACCTCGGCGGCGACCTCGGTCTCGATCGCCTCCACGTCGGCGGCATGGACGAGGTTGGCGGACAGCGCCCAGTCGCGGAACCGGCGGATCGGGTCCTTGGACTTCCAGGCCTCCACCTCGGCCTTGTCCCGGTAGAGCTGGGCGTCGAACATCGAGTGCGCACGGAAGCGATAGGTGCTGCACTCCAGGAAATAGGGCTCGCCGGTCCGGCGGATCTCGGCGAGCGCCCGGCGGGCGGCGACCTCCACGGCGACCACGTCCATGCCGTCGACGACGTCGGAGGCGATGCGATAGCTCTCCGCCTTCTTGTGGATGTCGGTCTCGGATTCCGAGCGCTCCAGCGCCGTACCCATGGCGTAGAGGTTGTTCTCGCAAACGAAGAGCACCGGCAGCTTCCAAAGCGCCGCCAAGTTGAGGCTCTCGTGGAACTCACCCTCGGCGACCGCGCCCTCACCAAAGAAGCAGGTGGCGACGGAGCCGTCCTTGGAGATTTTCGCGCCGAGCGCCAGGCCAACCGCGACGGGGATCCCGCCGCCCACGATGGCGTTGCCGCCGAAGAAGTTGGCCGCCCCGCCGAACAGGTGCATGGAGCCGCCGCGCCCGCCGCTGCAGCCGCTTGCCTTACCGTACATCTCGGCCAGGATTGCGTTCATTGCGACACCCCGGACGAGCGCGTGGCCGTGCTCGCGGTAGGTGGCCACGATCCGGTCGCGCGGCTCCAGGAGCGGGATGACGCCGACGGCGATCGCCTCCTCGCCGTCATAGAGGTGGAGGAAGCCGCGGATTTTCTCCTCGGAGTAGACCTCGGCGCACTTCTCCTCGAAAGCGCGGATGCGGATCATGTGTCTCAGGAGGTCGAGCACATGGGCGCGCGACAGGCGCGGCTTGAGCGCGGTCTCGGTCATCGCTCCTCGCTTTCCAGCGTCGAAAGGTCGCCTTCCGGCAGGCCGAGCTCGCGGGCCTTCAGCAGCCGGCGCATGATCTTGCCGCTGCGCGTCTTGGGCAGGTTCTGGCGGAAGGCGATATCCTTCGGCGCGATCGCCGCCCCGAGCCGCTTGCGGGCATGGCCCAAGAGGTCACGGCGGAGAGCTTCACCGGCTTCGAAGCCCGCCTTCAAGGCTACGAACGCCTTGACCACTTCACCGGCGACCGGATCGGGCAAGCCGATCACGGCGGCTTCGGCCACCGCCGCGTGCTCCATAAGCACGCTTTCCACCTCGAACGGGCCGATCAGGTGGCCCGAACTCTTGATGACGTCGTCCGCGCGCCCGACGAACCAGAAGTAGCCCTCGCTGTCCCGCATCGCGAGGTCGCCGGTGAGGTACCAGCCGTCGGCGAAACACTTCCGATAACGCGCCTCCTCGTGCAGATAGCCGCGCATCATCGAGGGCCAGCCGGGCCGCAGCGCCAGCTCGCCCATAGCCATGGGTTTGTCGATTTCGCGGACGGAGCCGTCGGGCGACCGCTCGACGACGCCCGCCTCGACGCCCGGCAGCGGGCGGCCCATCGACCCCGGCTTGACGTCCATCGACGCGAGGTTGGCGATCATGATGCCGCCCGTCTCAGTCTGCCACCAATTGTCGTGGAAGGGGCGCCCGAAGGCCTCCACGCCCCAGGTCACAGCCTCCGGGTTCAGAGGCTCGCCGACGCTGGCCATGAACCTGAGCGCCGGCGCCTCGTAGGGCCGCGGGTCCTGGCTCCAGGCCTTCATCAGCATGCGCACGGCGGTGGGCGCCGTGTACCAGACGTTGATTGCCTGTTCGCGCAGGATGCGTCGCCAGCGCTCGGTGTCGAACTCGGCTTCGTCGACGACCAGGGTCACGCCGTTGGTGAGCGGCGAGATGATCCCGTACGATGTGCCGGTGACCCAGCCGGGGTCGGCCGTGCACCAGTAGGTGTCGCCGGGCCGAAGATCGAGCGCCGTCCGTCCGGTGATGTGGTGGGCGACAACGGCTTCGTGGACGTGGATCGCGCCTTTCGGACGGCCGGTGGTGCCGCTGGTGAAGTGGAGCAGCGCCATGTCCTCGGGTGCGGTGCGCTCGATCTCGAACGTCGGCGACGCCCCCGCCAGGGCCGGCTCCAGCGCCAGGGCGCCGGACGGTGGATCGCCGGCACAGCCGGCAAGCAGCACGTGCCGGAGGCTGGGGACTTCGCCGCGCCAGGCCTCCACCTTGCGCCGAAAGAGAGCCTAGGAGGTGACGAGCACATTGGCTTCGCCGATCTCCATCCGCGCCCGGATCGGCTCCGGCCCGAAGGCGGAGAACAGCGGCGTGAACACCGCGCCGGCCTTCAGGGTACCCAAAGCTGCGAAGTAGAGTTCCGGGGCCCGTCCCAGCAGGCTGTAGACCCGCTCGCCCTTCTTCACGCCCAGGGAGCTCAGCAGGCTGGCGAAGCGGTTCGCCTGGGCGGCCAGTTCAGCGTAGGTGAATTCGCGCACCTGATCGTCGCGGCCGATCCAGCGCAACGCCAGCCGAGCGCCGCCGCCGGCCTGTATGTGGCGGTCGAGCGCTTCGTGGGCGATGTTCAGCCCGCCGCCGGGAAGGCCTGCGAGCTCCGCGCGGGCGGCCTCCCACCTGAACCGCGACGTCGCCGCCTCATAGTTCTTGAGGTTCGCCTGGGCTCGCTCTCCCGGCGTCTTGCGGATCGTGGGCCAGGGCGTCGTCACGGCCGCGCCACTTGAAGATAGATGCGCACGTTCACCACGCCGGGCAGCCGCGATACGCCCTGGTCGATCGCGATGCGGCGCATCTCGCTTCCCGCGACGCCGAACAGGGTGACGACGCCGCGGCGGGTCAGGGTGGCCACGGGAGCGCCGTCTCTCAGGCGCGCCACTTCCGCCGTGACCGCGTCCGCCAAGTGAGGGTGTGGGGGGTAAGGCGCGGCCACGGCGGGGACGCCGTCACCCGCCCGCGGCCGGCATTGGCCGGCGCTTGTCGGTGATCGTGTCGAGGAGTTCCTTGGCGCCGGGCGCGGCGGAGTCGCCGATATGCCAGCCCGAAGGGCAGGGGCCGAGGCGCCGGTAGCGGCGGACCTGTTCGTATTTCGGCCCCTTCCGGTCCTGCCGCGTGGCCGCCATCTGCACCGAGAAGTCGCTGGCCGGGTCGCCCGTCGTAACCGCGCCGACCCGATAGAGCTGGTCGTCGGCCCGGCAGAGCGCAGAGTAGGTCCCATCCTCGCGGTCGCCGCCCTTGACGCGCACGCAGGGCTTGCCATCCACCTCCGGCGCAGGCCGGGCGAACCCGGCCCGCAAGGCGCCGTCGGCGCAGATATCGACGCGGCTGACGGCCTTGTCGCCGCTCATCACCTCGATGCTCCAGAGCGCAGGTCGCTCCACGCCGGGAGCGGCGGCCTGGGGCGTGGCAGTCGCTTCCGGCTTCCGCTCACAGGCCGAGAGGCTGAACACGATCGCGATGAGGGTGGCGGAACGGAGGTTGAACGTGTGCATGATCGGCTCCTGCGGATGGGTAAGCGTGCGCCGTGTGCGGAGGCCGGCATTGAGCCGTATCAAGATGCGCGGACGGCCAAACCGGCGACGATTCCCGGTGCTGCTAGTTCCCGCCCTGGTCTATCCGAGAATCTTGCGGCGCATCGGCATCGCCGTGTCGCGCGAGCTTGCGTTCCTCCTCCGCGAGCAGCATTTCGACAGTGCGCCGGCGTGCAGGATCGACGTTCTGCGCAAGCAGCGCTCTGAAGCGGCGAATGTTCTCTGTCAGCGTGAACCTGCTCATCGCAAGCCCCGTTCGAACGCCCCGACGGACTCGTTGCGATCGCCGTGACGCTCCCACGAAACCTACGACGGCGCGACAATTGAAGATAGCGCGCTGGGCTATCGCTCGCCAACTTTTGAGGTGAGGGGTAGCGGCCTCGGGCGGCCACTGACCGACTAAGGGACGGGATAGCCGCTCTCATCCGTGTCGGGCTGCACGGCGCCCGGGGGCGGGGTCAGCCGGTTCGCCACCTCGCCGACGCCGGGCAGGGTCCGGCGCGCTTCTACGAACGGGCCCCGCGCGTTCGCGTCGTCCCAGCGCAACACATCGCGGACTGGCGCGCAGCCATCCGGCTCAATGCGTACGGCTCAGAAGACCAGCAGGTCGGTGAGCGCGCGGCCGGCGGCGAGCCGGCCGATCGCCTCGGCCAGGAGCGGCGCCGAGGGAAGGACATCGAGCTTCCCGAGCAAGGGCGAGCCGGCCAGGCGGAAGGGCGGCACTGTGTCAGTGACGACGATCCGCGCCACCGCGGGGTCGGCCAGCGCCTCTCCGGCGCCCGGCATGAACAGTCCGTGGGCCGCCAGCGCGATGACCCGCCGGGCCCCGGCCGCCCTGGCGGCGCGGGCTGCGCGCACGATTGTGCCGCCCGTGCTGATCAGGTCATCGACCAGCAGCACGGTGGCGTCCCCGACATCCCCGACCAGCAGGTCGCCCGTGACCACGCCCGCGCTGCGGTGCTTGTCCGCGAACGCCTTACCGACGGGGCGGCCGATGCGTCCCTCGAGCGCTTCCCGAAACAGCTCCGCCCGCTTGGCGCCGCCGGGGTCGGGCGACAGGACGCAGAGTGGCCCCTCGTCGTGGTGCAGGGCGTATGAGACGAAAGGCGGCGCGGCGGAGAGGGTGACGCTGCGGCCGCGGAAGGCGTTCTCGAAGGCGGCGGGGTTGTGGACCTCCAGCGAAACGAGGACGTCCGTCCCCACCGCCTCGAACAAAGCTCCCACGTAGCGCGTGGTCACCGGATCGAAGGGCTTGGTGCGGCGGTCCTTGCGCGCGTAGCAGAGATAGGGCGCCACGGCAGTGACGCGCGCGGCCCCGGCGTCCTTGAGGGCGCCGACGAAGAACAGCAGCCGGCAGAGCTTATCGTTGGCGCTCTGGTCGGGGCCGCCGTGCAGGCTCTGGATGACGTAGCAGTCGGCGCCGCCCACGCTCTGCAGCGGACGCGCCTTGTGCTCCCCATCCTCAAACCCCCGTTCCTCGTGCGCCGCAAGCGGCCGGCCGAGCGCGGTGGCGACGGCCGCGCCCAGGGCGGCGGTCGCATCGAGGGCGAACAGCTGGACGTCGCCGGCCAGGGCGGGCGGAGCCGCGCCGTATTCGGGCGACCAGAGGCCGGGACGGTCGCTCATGCCGGCGCCATGGGCCGGCTCACGTCCCAGCTCGAAGCCAACCGCGCCCCGGAGATCTCGAGCCGCCGCCGCGCCGATTCCGCTGAGCCCTCGACATCGAGCGCCCGGCAGGCGTCCTCGATCACCACCACTTCGAAGCCCCGCCGGCGGGCGTCCTCCGCCGACCAGAGCACGCAGTAGTCGAACGCGAGTCCGGCGATGAACAGCCGGCTGAAGCCGCGCTCGCCGAGGTAGCCGGCAAGTCCGGTCGGCGTGCGCCGGTCGTTCTCGAAGAAGGCCGAGTAGGAGTCGACCTGCCGGCGGAAGCCTTTCCGGAGAACAAGCTCCGCGCGCACGACCTCGAGCTCTGGGTGGAAATCCGCGCCCGCAGTGCCCTGGACGCAGTGGTCCGGCCAGAGAATCTGTTCGCCGTAGGGAAGAGTGATCGTGTCATAGGCCGCGCGGCCAAGGTGTGCGGACGCGAACGACTGGTGGTCGCGCGGATGCACGCCACGCACGGCGACGCCTGCTTGCCGCAGGCGCGGCGCCAGAGCGGCCACCTTCCGCGCGCCCTCCTCAGTGTCGTAGGTATCGATCAGCAGGGTCAGCCCCATGGCTAGGGCGTCCAGGACGGAGGGTCGCTCGCCGGGAACGACTCGACGCCGGCCTCCTCGACGGGGTCGATCGGCGGCTGGCTCGGGTCACGCGCCTGCGTCGGCGGCGACCGGGTGTCCCGCCTCGGCCCGCGCTTCCCGCCTGGGCGATCCCTCGATGATTTGCCGCCCTGCATGCCGCCCTCCGCTCGTGCGTCTCAGGTCGCCGGCCGGACTTCGATCTCATCGACCACATCGTCCACGCCCAGGACGCGCCAGGCCTCCTCCTCCGCGGCCGCCCGCGCCTCTTCGGAATGCACAAGACCCGTCAGGCGCACAGCGTCGCCGAAGACGCCCACCTTGATCTGGGCGTCGTCGAAGAGCGGATGGCCGTCGAGAGCTTCGCGCACCGCCTCCTCAAGCTGGTCCGGCCCATCGTCCTCTGGTGGCTCGACGGCAAGGCCGTTGACGACGTCGCGCACCCCCGCGGTGCGCCAGGCCATCGCGCCGGCCAGCCGCTTGCGCACCAGGCTGGGTGCAGTCCCGTCCAACGTCACGACGCCGCCGCGCACCTCGATCGTCAAGCGCCCGCGCGGCGCGGCCGGCGGCGCGACCACGATCTCGCGGCGCTCGACTAGCGGGCTGGCATCGAGGTCCTGCTCGACAATGAAATCCTCGAAGCGCGGGTCGGCGGCGAACATCTTCCCGAGCCGGGAGCGGATGGCGCTGTCGCCGACCGGCGGCGCCTGGACGTGCAGCCGATCCACCAAGCCCTGCGCCCCGCTGGCGATGGCGGCGATCCGCAGCGCCTGCTTCTTCGTCGCGACGTCGCGCGCCTCGCCCTCGATCAGCAGGACGCCCGTCTCGTCGCAGACAAGGTGTTCGAGCCGCAATTCGGAGCCACGGAAAGTGCGCGCGAGCGCGGCTCGCGCGGCGTGAGTCATGGCCGCAGCGTCAGGGGCAAGGCTCTCAGGCATGACCTAACTCGACTTCCGTGCGGCGATCCCACCTTGGGCATTATGTCCGGTTGCGGGATTCAGCCAACGTGGGCCGCAACGAGCATTGATCACCGTCACGTCGAAGTTCAACACCCAATTCCACCGCCGGTTTCCGGCGAGCCCGATGTGGAGAGCGCCAATGACCGAGAGAACGGGGCAGGTCGGCGCGCCGGATCGCCCGCCATCCCACCCGCGGAGAATTGAGACGCATCAAGGCCGCCATCTCGCGCCGCCCTGAGTTCGCGGCATCTGGAGCACGCCTATGTCCTCCACCCCCAAGGCCGACCAGGCGCCCAAGTCGCTCGCCCGCGCGGCAAGCCCAAGCGGCCGGAGAGTTCTACCGCGAGTGCTGGTCCGCATCCCGCGTTCCTGGCGTGGCTCCTGCGAGATGTGCGCCTTCCTTCGCGCGGCGGCCGGGGCGATCCTGGAGTTCCTGCTGAGCCGGTCGCCCGCAGGCCCAGCAGGCGGTGAACGGAGGGGGCGGTGAACGACGTCGCCGTCCGACCAAGCGCGTCCCCGGGCGCAGCCGTCGTGCACAATTCCGATGTGGCCGCGATCCTCTATCGGCTAGGCCCGGCCGCTTCGCGGACATTGACCAGAGTCAAGGCTGCACGGCGGGGGCAGGCCAGCGGTTCGCTGCGGTTTTGGCCGTCAAATCAGACGTGCTGATTATCCTAGAATGGGGTGTGAACTGGCGACCTATCCAGATCTTCGCTGGCGCGGCGTCTCAAGCTCCACCGCCGTCTCGCTGGCGCCACGATCCGGCTGGCTGCGCCGGCCGATCACGCGGAGGCGCCGCGGCCCGTCCTGCGGTTCCGTACTGTCAGGGCGCGCGACCGCTTCGGCTGGGAGATGTCTGCGCTGTCGCCGCAAAGTGAAGGTCCGCGGGCCAGATACCGACACGACGCCATCGGCCTGGAGAGCCTTGATCACCCGGCTCAAGGTTTCGGGCGTCAGTCCGAGGAAGTCGCTCATGTCCCGGCGGCTCATCGGGAGGGTGACCACTGCGCCTTCGGGTCTGTGCTCACGCTGGGCGAGCCAACTGAGAAAGCAGACGACGCGCTCCGCCGCCGGCAGGTGAGTGATGTGTTCGACATGATGGGCGAGGTCGCCGTACAGGTTGTTCGCACGGCGCAGGAGCTCGAACATCACCTCGCTCGATCGCGTAGAGAGCTCAACCACCGAAACCAGCGAGTAGCAGGTGAGCCCGACATCGGTCGCGGCCTCGGCCGAAGATGTCCGCTGGTCCACGCAGAGTCCGAACAGGTCTCCGGGGAAGAGGAAGGCGACGATCTGCCGGTCGCCGACCAGGCTGGTGACCTGGAGACGGACGCAGCCCTTGTCCACCCGGAAAATCCCCGTGGCTGGGTCGCCTTCATCGTAGATCAGGCGTCCCTTCCGGTAGCGGACGCTCCAGTGCCGGGCCTCCTCCAGGCCGGACGCATGCTTGCTCACCGGTCCCTCCCGTCCTCATGTTTCCCCCCATTGCATACTTTCGTTCATGGGGCGCGCTTCCGGAATGGACGTCAATCCTCACCCTGCTGGGTGTGATCCGACGCGTTCACATAAAAAACAGTCTGACGTTCAATGCAAATGTTACTACCAGCGCCCCCAAAGGGCGCGTTGGTACGCTTTTGCTTGATCCGACCAATATTTACATAGCAACCGATCAAGCAAGCGCAACAAGCGCCGGAATGGTGACAACAGATACATCGGCAGGCACCGGAGCACCGAACTTTACTGCAGTGGGAGCAGTTCAGGATTCTCTGCTTACGGTTACCGACCTTCAACTCGCTCTTGTTGCAAATGCAGTATCTGTAACTACTGCTAATGCGAGCGGTACGGGAATTGGAAATATCAAGGTAGTCAATCCTGTTAATTGGGATGGTTCGACATACTCTCTAACCCTTACAGCAGCAAACAATATTGTGGTAGACGCCAGCCTGCAAACTGCTGCAGTGGGCGGCGGCGACATTACCCTTACCGCCGGAAACCAAATCACTTTGAATGCTCCACTGATTTCAACCAGTAATGCAACGCCGAATGGCAAGGTGACACTGACAGCCGGTAATGGTGGTATTGCAAGTGGTGCCAGCGGAACAGTTACTGCACTAAATCTTGGGATTTCGTCCAGTGGGAATGTCAGTCTGCCGAACGGCAACACATTCAGCACAGTGGCTGGCACCATTACCGGTGATCTTAACCTGAATAATACTCTGGGCTACAGTATCGGATCAGTGAACGCTATTGATGGTATTACTGCCAGCGGCACTGTCACCCTGCATGCTGTTGATGCTGTTACCCAAACCAAACCGATTTCTGCTATCGGTCTCGAATTAACTGGCACCGGGGCAGGCAGCTATACGCTTACCGGAGCCAACAGCGTGGGAATCCTGGCAGCCAACGTGCAAAGTGGTTTCAGCTTTACCAACGCAGGGGCGCTTGAGATAGGGACTGTCGGTTCAAACAGCGGGGTAACGGCTGGGTCTGTCACCTTGAATGCGGGTGGTGCACTTACTACTGCGGCTGCTGCAACAGTAAAGTCAGATAACATAACCATCCAATCAACCGCTGCTGGCCAGGTTGGCACAGAAGCCAGTCTCTTTGCTACAGAGGCTGCAACCACGAGCACTGCATTCACTATTGGCAATGCAGCCTTTTTAGGTGGCTATTTCGATCACACCGACGCAGCCGCTCTTAGTACGGTCTCACTTGCAGCCAAT
>JAQVDF010000029.1 GCA_028698405.1 Phenylobacterium sp.
GTGAGCTGTCGGACGCTCCGTTCGCCTCGCCGATCACCGCCTTCCACCTCACCAACCCCATCGCCCGCGCCAGCGTGACAATGGCCGAATGCGCTGCCCTGGCCTCGTCCAGCGCCGCCAAGATCGCGGCGGAGTAGGAGCCCATGGAGACCGCTGCGAACTCGTTCTGGTCCACCCCGGGCGGCTGGACGCTGATCACCGTCGGCCAGATTCTTCTGGTCGTGGTCGGTATCCTGCTGTCGCTGGCCTTCCTGCTGCTGGCCGACCGGAAGATCTGGGCCGGCGTGCAGATGCGCAAAGGCCCCAACGTGGTGGGTCCGTTCGGCCTGCTGCAGTCCTTCGCCGACTTCTTCAAGTTCGTGCTGAAGGAGATCGTTATCCCGGCCGGCGCCGACAAGACGGTGTTCATCCTGGCGCCGCTGATCAGCTTCGTGCTGGCGTTCGCGGCCTGGGCGGTGATCCCCTTCGCCCCGGGCTGGGTGGTGTCCGACATCAACGTCGGCATCCTCTACCTGCTGGCGATCTCCTCGCTCGGCGTCTACGGCATCATCATGGGTGGCTGGGCGTCCAACTCGAAGTACCCCTTCCTGGGCTCGCTCCGCTCGGCCGCGCAGATGGTGTCCTACGAGGTCAGCCTCGGCTTCGTGATCATCACCGTCATCCTGCTGGCCGGCTCGATGAACCTGACGACCATCGTCAACAACCAGGCCGGCTGGATCTGGAACTGGCACTTCCTCGGCGGCGGGCTCGCGCAGCTGCCGCTGATCGTAATCATGCTGCCGATGTCGGTGGTCTTCTTCATCAGCTTCCTGGCCGAGACCAACCGTCCGCCGTTCGACCTGCCGGAAGCCGAATCCGAGCTCGTCGCGGGCTACCAGGTCGAGTACTCCTCGACCCCGTACCTGCTGTTCATGATCGGCGAGTACGCGAACATCGTGCTGATGTGCGCGATGATCACCATCCTGTTCTTCGGCGGGTGGAATCCGGGCTTCCCCACCACCTTCCTGGAGAGCTGGCCGCCGGTCGTCGCCAACCTGTTCTACCTGCTGGTCTTCGTGACCAAGGTCGTCTTCTGGTTCGTGATGGTGGCGATCGTGAAGGCCATCGTGCCGCGCTACCGCTACGATCAGCTGATGCGCCTGGGTTGGAAGGTCTTCCTGCCGTTCTCGCTGGTCGCCGTCGCCGTCATCGCCGCCTGGCGAGTGTTCGGCCCCGCCTCTGGAGCCGCCTAGGGTCATGGGTTTCGCCACACGCATCGCACAGGCCGCCAAGGGCGCGGCGCTGCTGGACTTCGGGGTCGCCTTCGGCCTCGCCTGGAAGTACATGCTCCGGCCCAAGGCGACGGTGATCTATCCGAACGAGCGCAACCCGCAGAGCCCCAGGTTCCGCGGCGAGCACGCCCTGCGGCGCTATCCCAACGGGGAAGAGCGCTGCATCGCCTGCAAGCTCTGTGAGGCCGTCTGCCCGGCCCAGGCCATCACCATCGAGGCCGAGCCGCGCGCCGACGGCAGCCGCCGGACGACCCGCTACGACATCGATATGGTCAAGTGCATCTACTGCGGCCTGTGCCAGGAGGCCTGCCCGGTGGACGCCATCGTCGAAGGCCCGAACCTGGAGTTCGCCACCGAAACCCGCGAGGAGCTCTACTACGACAAGGAGCGACTGCTGGCGAACGGCGACCGCTGGGAACGGGAGATCGCAAAGAACCTGGAACTCGACGCGCCCTATCGCTAAGACGGCCGCGCGAATCCGAGCATGAGACCGGGGCGGCGAAGTCCGCCCCTTTGGTTTGGAAGTTTTCGAGGGAGCTGGTCCCGCCGATGGCCTTGCAGGCGATCGCATTCTATGTGCTGGCGATAGTCACCGTCGCCGCAGGGTTCGCCGTCGTCTCGGCCCGCAACCCCGTGCATTCGGTGCTGTTCCTGATCCTGACCTTCTTCTCGGCCGCCGGGCTGTTCGTGCTCCTAGGAGCCGAGTTCCTGGCGATGCTGCTGGTGGTGGTCTACGTGGGCGCCGTGGCGGTGCTCTTCCTGTTCGTCGTCATGATGCTCGACGTCGACTTCGCCGCCTTGCGCCAGGGATTCGCGCGATATCTGCCGCTCGGGGGACTGGTCGCGGCCATCCTGTCGATCGAGATGATCGCCGTGGCCAGCGCCGTCGCGACCCAGGGCGCGGCCCGCGGGAACGCCGAGCCGCGGGCGGCAGGCGCCGACGTGACCAACACCGAGGTCATCGGCCGGGTGCTCTACACCGACTACGTCTACTTCTTCCAGGCGGCCGGACTGGTGCTGCTGGTGGCGATGATCGGGGCCATCGTGCTGACGCTTCGGCACAAGCCCAACACGCGCCGCCAGGTGGTCGCCGATCAGGTTCTCCGCAATCCGAAGACGGGCATGCGCATCGTTCAGATCAAGCCGGGCGAGGGGATCGGCGAATGACCATCGGTCTCGTCCACTACCTGGCGGTCGCCGCCATCCTGTTCACGATCGGCGTCTTCGGCATCTTCGTGAACCGCAAGAACATCATCGTCATCCTGATGAGCATCGAGCTCATCCTGCTGGCGGTGAACATCAACCTGGTGGCCTTCTCGGTCTATCTGCACAACGTGGTGGGGCAGATCTTCGCCATGTTCGTGCTGACGGTGGCGGCCGCAGAGGCCGCGGTCGGCCTGGCGATCCTCGTCACCTTCTTCCGGAACAGGGGCGACATCTCCGTCGATGACGCCTCCATGATGCGGGGTTAAGGGGCAGCATGGAGACCCTCGTCACCGTCCTGGTGTTCGCGCCCATCGTCGGCGCGGCGATCGCGGGACTCTTCGGCCGGCGGATCGGCGACGTGCCGTCCATGGCCGTCACCACCGGACTTCTGCTGCTGTCGTGCGCGCTGTCCTGGACCGTCTTCGTCCAGTGGACCTGGGGCGGCCTGGAGCCGTTCACCCACACCCTGATGCGGTTCATCCACGTCGGGGACTTCCAGTCGAACTGGGCGATCCGGATCGACGGCCTGTCGGCCGTGATGCTGATCGTAGTCACCACGGTCTCGGCGCTCGTCCACCTCTATTCGTGGGGCTACATGACGGACGACCCGTCCAAGCCCCGCTTCTTCGCCTACCTGTCGCTGTTCACCTTCGCCATGCTGGCGCTGGTGACCGCCGCCGACTTCATGCAGCTGTTCCTCGGCTGGGAAGGGGTGGGCCTGGCCAGCTACCTGCTGATCGGCTTCTGGTTCCACAAGGACACGGCCAACGCCGCCGCCATCAAGGCCTTCGTGGTCAACCGGGTCGGCGACTTCGGCTTCGTGCTCGGCGTCATGACGGTGTTCTGGGCCTTCGGGACCATCCAGTTCGCCGAGATCTTCCCGCTGGTCGCCGCCAACGCCGACCGTACCTGGGAGTTCGCCGGCCAGAACTGGCGGCTGATGGACCTGGCCTGCGCGCTGCTGTTCGTCGGCGCGATGGGCAAGAGCGCCCAGTTCTTCCTGCACACCTGGCTGCCGGACGCCATGGAAGGCCCGACCCCGGTGTCGGCTCTGATCCACGCCGCGACCATGGTGACCGCGGGCGTCTACATGGTCTGCCTGCTGTCGCCGATGTTCGAGTATGCGCCCGTCGCCAAGAACATCGTCACCCTGATCGGGGCGGTGACCGCGCTGTTCGCGGCCACGGTCGGCCTGACCCAGAACGACATCAAGCGGGTCATCGCCTATTCGACCTGCTCGCAGCTCGGCTACATGTTCTTCGCGGCCGGGGTGGGGGCCTACCAGGCGGCGATGTTCCACCTGTTCACCCACGCCTTCTTCAAGGCGCTGCTGTTCCTGGGCGCCGGCTCGGTGATCCACGGCATGCACCACGAGCAGGACATGCGTCGCTACGGGGCGCTGGCGAAGGCGCTGCCGGTGACCTACGCGGTCATGATGATCGGCACCATCGCCATCACCGGCCTCGGCGTGCCGCCCGTGTTCGGCCTGGAGCCGCTGGGCTTCGCCGGCTTCTACTCCAAGGAGTCGATCATCCACGCGGCCTTCTCGGCCGGGGCGGAGAACGGCATCGCCTACTTCGCCTTCGTGATCGGCGTGCTGGTGGCGGGCCTGACCTCCTTCTACTCTTGGCGTCTGGCCTTCTTCACCTTCAACGGCCACGCGCGCTGGGGGCATGACGACCACGCTCACGGCGAGGCGCACAATGCCAACGACCACGCCTCGGCGGCCCAGCTTGAGACCCACGACGAGCCGGTGGCGCATGCCGACGACGCGCACGGTCACGGCCAAGACCACAAGCCGCACGAGAGCCCCTGGATCATGCTCGTCCCGCTGCTGGTGCTCAGCGTCGGCGCGATCTTCGCGGGCGGCTTCTTCGAAGGCTCGTTCATCGGCCACCATCAGGAAGAGTTCTGGCGCGGCGCCATCTTCAACGGTCCGGACAACCACGTGATGGAGCATCACGAGGCGCCGGTCTGGGCGGTGCTCGCCCCGCTGGTGGCGGCGATCATCGGGCTCGGCGTGGCGGCCTACATGTACCTGTGGAAGGAAGGGCTGGGCGCGCGCCTGGCCGCCCGGGGCGGGCCGCTCTACACCTTCTTCTACAACAAGTGGTTCTTCGACGAGCTCTACCAGGCGACCTTCGTCCGGCTGGCCAAGCTGCTGGGCGACCTGTTCTGGAAGGGCGGCGACCAGAAGATCATCGACGGCCTCGGCCCTGACGGGGTCTCGGCGGTCAGCTACGAGGTCGGCCGCCGCGCCGGCAAGCTGCAGAGCGGCTACGTCTACCACTATGCGTTCGTGATGCTGCTCGGGGTGGCGGGGATCCTGTCCTACGCGCTCTGGGCCTGGGGCCGATAAGCGTCATGCCTGGGATTCTTTCGCTCATCACCTTCTCGCCCCTGATCGGGGTGGCCGGGATCCTGGCGCTGTTGCTGCTCGGCCAGCCGGAGGACGCGCGCACGGTCAACCGCGCCAAGTGGATCGCGCTGTTGACCACCCTGGCGACGCTGGCCCTGTCGGTGCTGCTGGTCGTCCAGTTCGACCCGACCACGGCGGACTTCCAGTTCGTCGAGGAGCGGCCCTGGTTCGCGGGCCTGCACTACCGCATGGGCGTCGACGGCATCTCCGTGCTGTTCGTCCTCTTGACGGCCTTCCTGATGCCGCTGTGCATCGCCGCCTCCTGGAACTCGATCCAGACGCGGGTGCTGGAGTATCTGGCGGCGTTCCTGATGCTCGAGACGCTGGTGATCGGCGTCTTCTGCGCCCTGGATATCGTCCTCTTCTACCTGTTCTTCGAGTTCGGCCTCGCGCCGATGTTCCTGATCATCGGGGTGTGGGGCGGTCAGCGGCGCGTCTACGCGGCCTTCAAGTTCTTCCTCTACACCCTGCTCGGCTCGGTGCTGATGCTGGCGGCCATCCTGGCCATGATCAACATCTCCGGCACCGCCTCGGTGCCCGAGCTGATGGCCTACGGCTTCGCGCCGGAGATTCAGACCTGGCTGTGGCTGGCCTTCTTCGCCTCCTTCGCGGTGAAGATGCCGATGTGGCCGGTGCATACCTGGCTGCCCGACGCCCACGTGGAGGCGCCGACCGCCGGCTCGGTGATCCTGGCGGGCATCCTCCTGAAGATGGGCGGCTACGGCTTCATGCGCTTCAGCCTGCCGATGTTCCCGAACGCCTCGGAGATGTTCACCCCGCTGGTGTTCGCCCTGTCGGTGATCGCCGTGGTCTACACCTCGCTGGTCGCCTTCCGGCAGCTCGATATCAAGAAGCTGATCGCCTACTCGTCGGTGGCCCACATGGGTTTCGTGACCATGGGCATCTTCTCCGGCAACGCCCAGGGCGAGCAGGGCGCGCTCTACCAGATGATCAGCCACGGGGTGATCGCCGGCGCGCTGTTCCTCTGCGTGGGCGTCATCTACGACCGGATGCACACCCGCGAGATCGCCTTCTACGGCGGGCTGGTGAACCGCATGCCGTGGTACGCGGCGGTGTTCCTGGTGTTCACCATGGGCAACGTCGGCCTGCCGGGCACCTCCGGCTTCCCCGGCGAGGTGCTGACCATGACCGGCGCCTATCAGGTGTCCACCTGGACGGCCATCGTCGCCGCGAGCGGCGTGATCCTCTCGGCGGTCTACATGCTGACCATGTATCGCAACGTCGTGTTCGGGGAGATGACCAACCCCAAGCTCATGACGATCAACGACCTCGAGTTCCGCGAGGTGATGATCTTCGCCCCGCTGATCGTCTCCACCCTGGTGCTGGGCTTCTACCCGGCCGCCATCTTCGACATCACCCAGACCTCCGTCGACCACCTCGTCGCGACCTATCGCGCGGCGACGGGCGGGTAGGGGACCAAGAAGACCGCCATGACCTTCACCGCCGACCTCGGCCTCACCTATCCGGAGCTCATCCTCGCCGGCGGCGCGCTGCTGCTGCTGGTCTGGGGGGCCTTCCAGCCGCGCGCCAATGCGGCGGTCGGCTACGCGGCCATGGCCGTGCTGGCCGCCGGGGCGGCGGCCGCCGCCTTCTCGCCCTTCGGCCGCGCCTTCTCGGGCGGCTTCATCTCCGACGCCGCGGCGACCTTCGCCAAGGTGGCGATCTACCTGGCCAGCGCGGTGGCCATTCCGCTCGGCCAGCAGTGGTTCGCGCGGCGCGGCGTCCGCAACTTCGAGTTCCCGGTGCTGATCGTCATCGCCGCACTGGGCATGGGCATGATGGCCTCGTCGGGCGACCTGATCTCGCTCTACGTCGGCCTCGAGCTGCACTCGCTGGCGCTCTACGTGCTGGCGGCCATGAAGCGTGACGACGCCAAATCGTCGGAAGCCGGCCTGAAGTACTTCGTGCTGGGCTCCCTGGCCTCGGGCCTGCTGCTCTATGGCGCGAGCCTGGTCTACGGCTTCGCCGGCTCGACGGTGTACAGCGACATCGCCGTGGCGGTGCAGGACGGCGCCGGCACGGGCGTGCTGTTCGGCCTGGTGTTCCTGATCTGCGGCCTGGCCTTCAAGGTTTCCGCCGCGCCGTTCCACATGTGGACGCCGGACGTCTACGAGGGCGCGCCGACCCCCGTCGTGGCTTTCTTCGCCGCTGCGCCCAAGCTCGCCACCATGGTGCTGTTCGCCCGGGTGCTATCCGAGGGCTTCACCGGCGCGGTCGAGCAGTGGCAGCAAGTGCTGGTGGCCATCGCCCTGATCTCGGTGGCCGTCGGCGCCTTCGCCGGCCTGGCGCAGAAGAACCTCAAGCGCCTCTGGGCCTATTCCTCGATCGCCAACGTCGGCTACGCCATCCTCGGCCTTGCGGCCGGCGACGCCCAGGGCGTGCAGGCCATGCTGGTCTTCATGATCCTCTACATGATCGACGTGACCGGCTTCTTCGCCTGTCTGGCGGCGCTGTCGCGCGAGGGCCGTGCGATGGAAACCCTCGACGACGTTGCGGGCCTGTTCCGCGAGCGTCCGGGCATCGCCATGGCCATGACGGTGTTCTCGCTCTCGGCGCTCGGCCTGCCGCCGTTCGCCGGCTTCTGGGGCAAGTACTACGTGTTCAAGGCCGCCATCGACGCCGGCTTCGTGCTTCCCGCCGTCGCCGCCTTCGTGGGCAGCGTGGTGGCCGCCTTCTACTACCTGCGCCTGTTCAAGGTGATGTGGTTCGATCCGGCGCCGGGCCGCACCGATCCGCCCCCGGGCGAGGCGCGGGTGGTCGCCATCTCGCTGGCGCTGTTCTCGTTCCCCGTGGTGCTCGTCGCCATGACCTGGCTGGACCCGCTCGCCGCCACCGCCGCGGCCGCCCTGCGCCTGCAGTAGACTTTGGACGCCTCGCCGCCGGTCGAGATTCACGACGAGCTCGACTCCACCAACCTGGAGGCGCGGCGACGCGCGGAGGCGGGGGCCGAAGGGCCGGTGTGGATCTGCGCCCTGCGGCAGACTGCAGGCAAAGGGCGCCGCGGCCGGGCCTGGTCGACCGAGACCGGCAACCTCGCCGCCACCCTGCTGTTCGTCACCGACAAGCGTCCGATCGAGGCTGCGCAGGCTTCGTTCGTGGCGGCGCTGGCCGCGCACGAACTGGCCGAAACCTGCCTTGGGCCGGGTGCGGCGGCGCTGAAGTGGCCGAACGACCTGCTGGTGCATGGCCGAAAGGCCTGCGGCATCCTCGTGGAGTCCGGCGCGCGGCCCGACGGGCGGCTCTGGCTGGCCGTAGGGATCGGCGTCAACCTCAAGCACGCGCCCGAGAACGTCGAGCGGCCGGCGACCGCCTTCGCCGATCACATGGCCGGGCCGCCGCCCACGCCGGCCGACGCTCTGGACGTGCTGGCGCGCGCTTTCGGACGCTGGCGACGGCTGTGGGAGGCGCAGGGCTTCGCCCCCATCGGCCGGGCCTGGACCGAACGGGCGATCGGAATGGGCGCGCGCTGCGAGGCGCGGCTGACCAACGAGACGCTGCACGGCGTCGCCGAGGGGCTGGAGCCCGACGGCGCCTTGCGGTTGCGGGTAGACGGCGGCGAAATCCGCCGGGTCACCGCCGGCGACGTGTTCTTCTAGAGGGAGCCTTCGATGCTTCTGGCGATCGAGCAGGGCAACACCAACACCATGTTCGCCGTGCATGACGGCGAGCGCTGGATCGCCCAGTGGCGCGCGGCCACGGACTCCACCCGCACGGCCGACGAGTATGCGGTCTGGCTCTCGCAGCTGCTGCACATGGCCGGCCTGCAGATGGGCGTGCTCGACGAGTGCATCATCTCGTCCGTGGTGCCGCAGTCGATCTTCAACCTGCGCAACCTGGCCCGCCGCTACCTGCACACCGAGCCGCTGGTGATCGGCGAGAACGCCGACCTCGGGATCCAGGTCAGGATCGACAAGCCGTCCGAGGCCGGCGCCGACCGCTTGGTCAACGCCATCGGGGCCCATGTCGCCTATCCGGGCGCGCTGATCGTCATCGACTCCGGCACCGCCACCACCTTCGACGTGGTGGCCGCCGACGGCGCCTTCGAGGGCGGGGTCATCGCCCCGGGGATCAATCTTTCCATGGAGGCGTTGCACACGGCGGCCGCCAAGCTTCCGCGCGTGGCGATCCAGAAGCCCCGGCGGGTGGTGGGGAAGGACACGGTGACCGCCATGCAGTCCGGCGTCTTCTGGGGTTACATCGCCCTGATCGAAGGGCTGATCTCCCGCATCAAGGCCGAGTGGGACGTGCCGATGACCGTGATCGCCACCGGCGGCGTCGCCTCGCTGTTCCACGGCGCGACCGCGTCCATCGACCATTTCGACCCGGACCTGACCATCCGCGGCATGCTCGAAATCCACGACCGCAACAGGAAGAAGAAGAGCTGATGGCGCGAAACGGCCCGGACGAACTCGTCTTCCTGCCGCTCGGCGGGTCGAACGAGATCGGCATGAACTTCAACCTCTACGGCTTCGGTCCGCCGGACGATCGCAAGTGGATCGTCGTCGATATGGGCGTGACCTTCGGCGATCAGTCGACGCCGGGGGTGGAGATCATCCTGCCTGATCCGGCGTTCATCGAAGAGCACGCCTCCGACATCCTGGGCATCGTTCTGACCCACGCCCACGAGGACCACATCGGAGCCGTCGCCTGGCTCTGGCGGCGGATCAAGGCGCCCCTTTATGCGACCCCGTTCACCGCCTTCCTGCTGCGCGAGAAGCTGCGCGAGGGCGACCTGGAGGGCGAGGCCGAGATCACCGAGGTGCCGCTCGGCGGGACGATCAGGCTCGGCCCCTTCGAGATCGACCTGATCACCCTGACCCACTCGATCCCGGAGCCGAACGGCCTGGCCATCCGCACGCCGCTGGGCGTGGTGCTGCATACCGGCGACTGGAAGATCGATCCCGACCCGCTGCTCGGCGGGCCGACCGACGTGGCGGCCATCCGCAAGCTCGGCGACGAGGGCGTGCTGGCGATGGTCTGCGATTCCACCAACGTATTCGTGGACGGCACGGCCGGCTCCGAGGCCGAGGTGCGCTCGGCGCTGTCCAAGCTGATCGCCGGCCTGAAGGGCAAGATCGCCGTCGCCTGCTTCGCCTCCAACGTCGCCCGCATGGATTCCGTGATCCGCGCGGCCGAGGCATGCGGCCGGCGGGTCTGCCTGGTCGGCCGCTCGATGCACCGCATGGCCGCGGCGGCCAAGTCGGTGGGGCTGATGGCCGACATTCAGGAGTTCGTCGGCGAGTCCGAGGCGCGCCACTTCCCGGCCGACCAGATCCTCTACCTTTGCACCGGCAGCCAGGGCGAGCCGCGCGCTGCGCTGGCCCGCATCGCCGACGGTACGCATCCGCACGTATCGCTGGGGGAGGGGGACCACTGCGTCTTCTCCTCGCGCGTGATCCCCGGCAACGAGATCCCCATCCGCAACCTGCAGAACAAGCTGGCCGACCGCGGGGTGCGCCTCTACACCGAGCGCGACCACCCGGGAATCCACGTCTCCGGGCACCCGTGCCGTGACGAGCTGGCCGAGATGTACCGCTGGGCCCG
>JAQVDF010000030.1 GCA_028698405.1 Phenylobacterium sp.
CGCGCCGATCAACAGGTCGCGCAACGTCCCGCCGCCGACGCCGGTGATGGCGGCGAAGAAGCCGAAGGTGACGATGTCGTGCCTGCGGTGAGCGGCCGCCAGGGCCCCGGTCGCGGCGAACACGAAGACCGCCGCATAGTCGAGGATCGGGAAGGCGCGCAGGAGGGTGTCGTCCATTCGCCCGAGCTTAAGCGGCGGCGCGCGTTCCGGCGAGGGTGACGGCCCCCGCGCGGCCCGCTAGAACGCCGCTCCATGACCGAACCCAAGAAGGGCTGGTTCCAGCGGCTGGCCGATGGCCTCTCCCGCTCCTCCAAGGCGATGACCGAACAGGTCGTCGGGAGCTTCACCAAACAGCCGCTGGACGAGGACCGGCTCGACGAGCTCGAAGAGATGCTCATCGAGGCGGATCTCGGCCCCTATTCCGCCGCCCGCATCCGCGAACGCTTCGCCGAGGAGCGCTTCGGCAAGAGCGCCGACGAGCGCGAGATCAAGGAGGGGCTGGCCGCCGCCATCGGCGACGAGCTGTCCGCCCGCGAAGGCGACTTCGACCCCCTCTCGGGGCCGAGGCCCTACATCGTCATGCTCATCGGCGTGAACGGCTCGGGCAAGACCACCACGCTCGGCAAGATCGCCGCCGACCTGAGGAGCCGCGGGGCCAAGGTGCTGATCGTCGCCGGCGACACCTTCCGCGCCGCCGCGGTGGAGCAGCTCAAGGTGTGGGCCGACCGGTCCGGCGCGGACTTCATCAGCCGGCCGACCGGAGCCGACGCGGCGGGCCTGGCCTACGACGCGGTCGAGCGGGCCAAGGCCGAAGGTTACGATGTGGTGCTGATCGACACCGCCGGGCGGCTGCAGAACAAGCAGGGCCTGATGGACGAGCTCCTGAAGATCATCCGGGTGATCAAGAAGGTGGAGCCCGACGCCCCGCACGAGGTGTTGCTGGTGCTCGACGCCACCGTGGGCCGCAACGCGCTGGCCCAGGAGAACATCTTCGGCAACCAGATCGGCGTCACCGGCATCGTGATGACCAAGCTGGACGGCACCGCCCGCGGCGGCGTGCTGGTGCCGGTCGCCCAGGCCTCGGACTCGCCGATCAAGCTGATCGGGGTCGGCGAGGGGATCGACGATCTGCAGCCGTTCCGGGCCCGGGCCTTCGCCCGATCGCTCGTCGGCCTGGAGGATGCATGAGCAGTAGCAAGACGCACCGGCGGGTCCGGGCCTTCGTCGACTACTTCGGACCGCTCGTCTTCCTGCTGGCGTTCCTCGTCACCCGCGACGTGGTCAAGGCGACCGCGGGCCTCGTCGTGGGCTCCGCGATCGCCCTGATCGTCGGCTTTGTTCACGAGAAGCGGATCGCTCCGATGCCCCTGGTGGCCGGCGGAGCCGCGCTGGTGTTCGGCGCGCTGACGCTGATCTTCAAGGACCCGCGGTTCATCTACGTGAAGCCGACGGTGATCAACCTGGGTTTCGCCGGCTTCCTGCTCGGCGGCATGGCGATCAAGCGCAATCCGTTGAAGGCGCTGCTGGGCGAGGCGTTCCGCTTGCCGGACCACGCCTGGCGCACACTCACTCTGCGCTACGGGATCTTCTTCCTGTGCGTGGCAGGGCTGAACGAGATCGTCTGGCGCACCCAGCCGGAGGCCCTCTGGGTCGCCTTCCGCTTCCCGGGCCTGCAGATCCTGGCGCTGGCGTTCTCGTTCGCCCAGATCCCGCTGATGATGAAATACCACGAGGACGACCCGGCCCCGCCGCCGACCGAATAGCCGGCGAGGCTGGCCGCCTACGCCTACTCGGTCCAGAGGTCGTGGATGTCGCCCTTGCGGTTCAGCACCCGCACCGCGCGCTTGACGACCTGCAGCAGGCGCGCCCGGCGGGCCTCCTCGTCATAGGTCATCGAGCCCTTGGCCAAGCCTTCCAGCAGGAAGCGGCCGAGGTCGCGGCTGGTCTGGAACCTGGGGTCCTCGCCGGCCTGGGCGAGCGCCAGGAAGCGGTTGCCTACCTGGTTGTGGTCGAAGGCGCTCTGCGCGCCGGCCAGCCGCTCGCGCAGCATAGGGTCGGTGCGCGCCGCGGCCTCCAGCTCGGCGAAGGCCACGAACGGCACGGTGTGCAGCAGGGTCCAGTAGGCGTCGATGGCGTGCTCGGCCGCGTCGATCCCGGGGATCGGCGGCTTGGCGGCGGCCTCTTCGAACAGACGGGCCCGCTCCACCTCGATGTAGGCGATGGCCGCCTCGACCAGCTCTTCCCGGCTGGGGAAGTGGTAGAGCATGGCGCCGCGGGTGAGGTTGGCCGCCTCGGCGATCATCGCGTTGGCGGCGGCGTGGTAGCCCACCTCGGCGAACAGGCGCATGGCCGCATCGAGGATGCGCGCACGCGTGCGGCGAGACTTCGGGGTCTCTTTGGCGGGATATGTTCTGGTGTCCATGGGCGTCGGGGAGGCGCGTGACGCGGCTGACCTAGGCGCGCCTGCTGCTTCGCGCCAGAGGCGAAACGCGCTTTTGCCGCTTCCGGCGAAAATTTTGATCAAAGCTGCGACATTCGCGCCCAGATCGGGGTCAATTGAGTGGTCGGCGTTATCCGAAGCGTCGCGCAGCCCCGTTGACAGTCGCTGCGAACTCATGACAGTGCCGCTGCCATGAACGACGCCCCTTCGGGCCCCTCGCTGCGCGACAGGCAGAAGGCGGCCACCCGTGACGAGATCCTGCGCGCCGTCGGCCGCAGGCTCGAGACCACCTCGCTCGAGGACCTGTCGTTCGCCGAGATCGCGGCCGAGGCGAAGGTCGGCGAGCGGACCGTCTACCGCCATTTCCCTACCAAGGAGGCGCTGCTGGGCGCCTTCTGGGCCTGGATCCAGACCCAGGCGGTGGCCCGCGACAAGCCGCCGGCCCAGCCCATCCGCGAGGCGGCGCCGCCGCATGCCGACACCCAGAAGCCGATGCGCATCCTTTTGGCCACCGACGCCTGGGAGCCGCAGGTCAACGGCGTGGTCCGCACCCTGACCCGGGTGGTCCAGGAGCTGCGCGCCATGGGCCATCAGGTGGAGGTGGTCAGCCCCGACCAGTTCAAGACCTTCCCGCTGCCGACCTATCCCGAGATCAAGGTGGCGATCGGCGCCTACGAGCCGGTGCAGGAGCGGTTCAAGGCCTTCGAGCCGGAAGCCATCCACATCGCCACCGAGGTGCCGATCGGCCTGGCGGCGCGGCGCATCTGCGTCGAGTGGAAGCTGCCGTTCACCACCAGCTACCACACCCGCTTCCCGGAATACGTCTCGGCCCGGCTGCCGGTGCCGCTGGCGGCGGGCTACGCCTACATGAAGTGGTTCCACAAGCCGTCCGGGCGGCTGATGGTGGCCACGCCCACCATGCGCGACGAGCTCTCGCGGCACGGCTTCCGAAACATCTCGTCCTGGTCGCGGGGAGTGGACACCGAGCTGTTCCACCCGCGCCGGCCGGACGAGCCGGACCTGTTCGAAGGCCTGCCGCGGCCGATCTTCCTCTATGTCGGCCGCGTCGCCGTGGAGAAGAACATCGACGCCTTCCTCGGCCTCGACCTGCCGGGCAGCAAGGTCGTCGTCGGCGACGGCCCGCAAAAGGAGGAGCTGGCCGCCAAGCATCCGGGCGTGGTGTTCACCGGCTTCAAGAGCGGGGCGGAACTGGCCGCCCACTACGCCTGCGCCGACGTGTTCGTCTTCCCCTCGCTGACCGACACCTTCGGTCTGGTGATCCTGGAGGCGATGGCCACGGGCACGCCGGTCGCGGCCTATCCGGCCCCGGGGCCGATCGACATCATTCCCGGCTCGGGCGCGGGCGTGCTCGCGAAGTCCGCCACCGAGGGACTGCGCGAGGCCTGCCTCGAATGCCTGACCCTCGACCGGGGCAAGGTGCGCGCCTTCGCCGAGACCTTCTCCTGGCGTAACTGCGCCGAGGACTTCCTGCGCAACCTGCAGCCCTATCCGGAGCCGGAAAAGACCCGCTTCTGGCGCAGGCTGCGGCGGCTGGCGCGCGTGCGGCGGCGGCCCAAGGCGGCCTGACGCCCCGAGCGGTGGGGTTGGGCCGGCGTTGAGGAAGCGTCATCCGACTGTCGCGGAACTGTCGCACCGCGATGCTAGGCCGCAGGCGCCTCAATCGGAGCCCTGACAACATGCGACTGATCTCCACCCTCGCCGCGACCAGCGCGGCGCTCGCCCTGGCGGGCTGCGGCCAAGGCGCCGAGACCAATGCGGCGGCCGGTGCGGCCGGCGGCGGCCAGACCGGCGGCAGCGCGGACCAGGTCTGGGTCGCCGGCTCCTCGACCGTCTTCCCGTTCGCGACCCGCGTCTCGGAACAGGTCTCCCGCACCACCGGCGGCACGGCCGCCAAGGTGGAGAGCCTTGGCACCGGCGGCGGCATCAAGCTGTTCTGCGGCGGCCTGGGCGCCAGCTACCCCGACGTGGCCACCGCCTCGCGGCCGATGAAGAAGTCCGAGTGGGAGGCCTGCCAGAAGGCCGGCGTGACCGACATCGTCGAGCTGAAGATCGGCTACGACGGCATCGTCGTCGCCAACGCCCGCACCGGCGCCGACTACGACCTGAAGGCCGAGCACCTCTACAGGGCGCTGGCGGCCGACATGCCCAGCGGCCAGGGCTTTGCCGCCAACACCGCCAAGACCTGGCGAGACGTCGACCCGGCCCTGCCGGCCGACCGCATCCAGGTCTACGGCCCGCCGCCGACCTCCGGCACCCGCGACGCCTTCGTCGAACTCGGCATGGAGGCCGGCGCCCAGGCCGTGCCGGCGCTCAAGGCGCTGAAAAGCTCGGACGAGACCGCCTTCAAGCAACGCGCCCACACGCTGCGCAGCGATGGCGCGTGGATCGATTCCGGGGAGAACGACAACGCCATCATCCAGACCCTGGAGAAGACCCCAGGCTCGGTCGGCGTGTTCGGCTTCTCCTTCCTGGATAACAATCTGGACAAGGTGAAGCCCGCAGCGATCGGCGGGGTGAAGCCCACGATGGCGGCGATCTCCGACGGCTCCTATCCGCTGTCGCGGTCGCTGTTCATCTACGTGAAGAAGGCCAACGTCGAGACCAAGCCGTCGCTGAAGCCCTACGTCAGCGCCTTCGTATCCGACGCCGCGGCCGGCCGCGGCGGCTACCTGCTCGAACGCGGGCTGATCCCGCTGCCGGACGCCGAACGCAAGGCACAGCAGGCCGCCGTCGCCGGCCTGACGCCGATGGCCGCGCCGGAGAAGTAGCGGGCCGCGTCCCGTACGGCCGCTCGGCCGTACGGGACGACATGCCTCCACACCAAGCCGAGGCCGCCTTCGCTCCCGGTGGGCGAGGGCGGCCAATCGCGTCTGACGTGAGAAGGTTCGGCGGCGCTAGGCGGCCTGGGCCACCACCACCGGGGCCGGGCGCGCGGCGATCTCGTTCCAGCGGACGATCGAGAACCGGCCCTGGTGGTCCTCGACCAGCGCCGTGCAGCTCTCCACCCAGTCGCCGTCGTTCATGTAGACCACGCCGCCGATGGACCTGATTTCGGCCCTGTGGATGTGGCCGCAGATCACTCCGTCGACGCCTCGCCGGCGGGCCTCGTCGGCCACCGCAGCCTCGAAGTTCTCGATGAACTGCAGGGCGTTCTTCACCCGCGTCTTGACGTAGGCCGACAGGCTCCAGTCGCACAGGCCCAGCCGGCGCCGCACGCGGTTGAACATGGTGTTGGCCGTCAGCAGCGCCCGGTAGCCGTAGTCGCCGAGCAGGGCGAGCCACCTGGCGTGCTGGACGACGCCGTCGAACTCGTCCCCGTGGGTGACCAGATAGCGCCGGCCGTCGGCGGCCTCGTGGATCGCGTCGCGCGCCACCACCACGCCGCCGAAGTGAACGCCACAGAAGTCACGCACCCGTTCATCGTGGTTGCCGGGCACGTAGATGATCTCGACGCCCTTGCGCGCCAGCCGCAGGATCTTCTGGACCACGTCGTTGTGCGCCTGCGGCCAGTGCCACCCGCTCCGCAGCTTCCAGCCATCGACGATGTCGCCGACCAGGTACAGCCGCTCGCACTCGAGACTCCGGATGAAGTCCAGCAGCCGTTCGGCCTGGCAGCCCCGCGTCCCGAGATGGATGTCGGAGATGAAGACGCTGCGGCAGGAGAGTTCGGCGTCGTCCATGGCCAGCCTCCAGGTGATTTTCCCATGCTGGCGATAAGCCGCCTCGGTGACAGGGCGGTGACGCACGAGACGGGCGCGCACACAACTGTCGTGAAACGGCTCTACACGGCTCGCGCCACAGGCGAGTGCGAGTCGAGGCATGATGGTGATCAACGTCAGGGCCGTGCCGGACGGCTGGATCGTGGATGGCGGCGACCCGGCGCCGCTGGTGTTCAGCCGCGGCGGGGAGGCCGAGCGGCGCGCCCACCAGCTGGGCGCACAGCGGGCGCGGGTCGGCGCCGATGCCGAGGTGCGGATTCACGACCGCACCGGCGCCCTGGTGGGCCGCAGCCTCTACCTCGCTTCGGAACCGATACCGGCGTAGCGCAAGCCCGGCTCAGCGGTTGGGGCGAGGCAAGTCTTCGCGCCACAGGCCTCTTGCCCCAGGGGCTTCGACCTGATCGGGAAGGGCTCCGGCGCGCGTCAGAATTCGAACTGGAAGCGGACCTGGGCGACTTGGGCGTCGACGTCGGCGCCGAAGGCGACGTTGTCGTTCTCGGAGTCGGTATAGTTGAACATCACCCGGGTGTTGGAGGTCAGGTGCCAGTTGGCGCCCAGCGTCCAGGCGGAGTACTCGCCGCCCCCCGGCGCGTCGGAGAGGTCGGCGGCGTCGTAGCGCAGCGCCAGCTCGATGGCCCCCAGGCCGCCCTTGGTGACCGGCTCGGCGACCTTCACCCTGTCGAAGCGGCCGGCCTCCGGACGGTAGCGGCGCGACTGGCCGGTGACGAACCAGCTGCCGTAGGCGTACCAGGTCGACAGGTCCGCATCGCGCGTCGTCCCGTCCACGGCCACGTGGGCCCACTCGCCCTGCAGGGAGAAGGGGCCGTTCACATAGGCGCCTTCGAGGCCCACGGTGGTGTCAGAATCACCGAAGGCGGCGGTGCTGACGAAGCGCGGCCCGAAGTTGGTGTTCGGACGGGCGCGGTAGTTCAGCCGGCTGGGGGCGTCCCGGTCGCGCTGGCGAACCCAGGCGCCGAGGTGAGCCCTCTGGCGGTCCTCGTTCAGCGGCGCGAACGTGCCGCGCAGGCTGACGCCGACTTCCTGCGGCGCGGTGTCGATGTCGTTCAGGTTTTCGCCGGTGAGCGCGGCCGAGACGGTCCAGGTGTCGCCGCCGGTCTTGGCCTCCAGCGAGACCAGGCGGCCGAGGCCCAGCACGTCGTTGAAGGGTCCGCGCTCCATGAAGGTGGTTACCGCGTCGGATGTCAGGTTTTCGAGCGATACGGTCTTGATGTTGCCGACCGTCAGCTTGGTGGAGTCGGTGAGGTCGACGGCCAGGTAGACGTCCTGCCAGACCACGTCCTCCAGCGCGAAGTCGAGCTCGGCCTTGTAGGAGACGCGGTCGGTCAGGTCGCCCTGGGCCCAGACACGGCCGAGGCGCAGGCGCACGTCCTGGTCCTCGAAGTCGGCGCCGGTCTCCCGGTCGGCGTCGACCTCCACGTAGTCGATGAAGCCCCGGGCGCCGAACTCGATGGTCGGCGGCGCGTCCTGCGCCAGCGCCGGGCCGGCTGCAGCGCCGGTGACGGCAATCCCCGCAACAGCGGCCGCGCAAAACCTGGATCGCATCGAATTACCCTCCGAAGACGCCACAGCGCGTCCGCCGCAGGGGGTTAACGATGAAGTGTGAAGGTTCGCCTTCGAACGTTTGAAGCTTTTGCGTCAGTCCTGCGACATCTTGGCCTCAGATCAGCCGCGAACGAATCGCCTGCGAGAGCATGTCGATCAGCGTCACCGCGACGACGATGACCAGGGCGATGGCGGCGACCTTGCTGTAGGCGAAGCTGTTCAGGGAATCGAACAGCACCTGGCCGATGCCGCCGGCCCCAATCAAGCCGAGCACGGTGGCGGCGCGGCTGTTCGATTCGAAGCGGTAGAGGCCGTAGGAGGTCCACAGCGGGGCGACCTGCGGGATCACCCCCCAGACGATCTCCTGCAGCTTGGTGGCGCCGGTGGCGCGCACGCCCTCCACCGGCCCGCGGTCGATGGCCTCCACGGCCTCCGAAAACAGCTTGCCGAGCACCCCGCCGGTGTTCAGCGCCAGCGCCATGACGCCGGCGAAGGGGCCGAGGCCCACGGCGGCGACGAAGAAGGTGCCGATGACCAGGTCCGGCACCGAGCGCAGGATGTCCATCAGCCGGCGCACCACCAGCTGCACGGCGGGCGGCGAGACGTTGCGGGCGCCGGCGAGCCCCAGCGGTATGGCCAGGATCACCGCCAGGAAGGTGCCCCACAGCGCCATCTGCACGGTCAGCCACATCTGGCGCACGTAGAGCGACAGGTCGGTCCAGTCCGGCCGCACGAACTCGCGCCCGTACTGGCGCATGTTCTCGGTGTTCTGGAACAGCCGCGGCAGCTTGTCGATCTCGGCCGGGCCGAAGCTGACCAGCAGCAGGACGGCGAGGCCGCCCCACAGCAGGATGTCGAACACCTTCTGGCCCAGCGGACGCGCGGGCGGCTTCAGGCTCGCGGCTTGGTCGATCGCTTCGGTCACGGGGTCACTGGGCGACGATGGGCTGGCCGGTCCTGGCCTCTAGGGCGGCGCGTTCGGCCTGGATCGCTTCCAGCGCCTTCTGGGCCTCGGTGATGCGGGCGGCGTCGCCGATGTTCTTCGCGCTGAGCAGCGCCTCGGTGGCCTCCATCTCGCGCACCGGGATCAGGTGGCTGTCGTCTGCCGGCAGGAAGCCGCCGATGGACAGCTGCGAGAGCAGCTTGCGCTGCCGCTCGGCCTCCTCGCCCTCGCCCTTGCCGTAGGTGAGGAAGAACTGGCGGATCTTCTCCTTGGTGGCCGGGTCCAGGTCCTTGCGCCAGATGATCGGGTCCTCGGGCAGCTTGGGCGATTCCCAGATCACCCGGATCTGGTCGGGCACCGGCGAACCGCGCTCGCGCTGCAGGCGGATGGCGGTGGAATTGTTGGTGGCAACGTCCAGCAGGCCGCGGGCGACCGCGAACAGGTTGGCCTGGTGGTTGGCCGTCTTCACCGTCTTGAAGCAGGCCTGCGGGTCCACCCCGTTGGGCGCGAACAGATAGGTCATCGGCGCCAGCGTGCCCGAGGTCGACTTGGCGTCGCCGATGCCGAAGTTGAGCGTGCGGTCGCACTTCAGCACATCGGCCAGGGTGGTCTTGCTGTTGGCCGGCACGATCAGCACCGACTTGTAGCCGTCCTCGCCCGAGGGATCGAAGGTGCGGGCGAACACCTCGCCGCCCGAGCGGCGCACCGCTTCCAGGCCCGACTGGTTGGAGAACCAGCCCGCATCGATCTGCTTGAACCGCAGCGCCTCGATCAGGGCCGTGTAGTTGGTGGCGTAGAACGGCTTCACCCGGATGCCGATGGACTTCTCCATGTCGGCCAGGATCGGCTTCCAGAAGGTCTCCAGGCTGGACGAGTTCTCGGTCGCCAGGATCGAGAAGTTGATGACCTCCGGCGGCCCCTCGGCGGCCTTTCCGGTCTCTTCCCCGTTCCCGCAGGCGGCGAGGCTGAGGGCGGCGAGGCTGGCGCCCAGCATCAGGCGGCGGCTGATCATTTGGGCGCTCCTTCCCAGAAGACGTCCTCGAACTCGGGTCCGTAGATGTCGATAAGCCGGGAACGGTCCAGCGACTCGGGCGGACCGTCGTAGACGATCTTGCCGGCCTTCAGGGCGATCACCCGCCGGCAGTATTTCAGCGCATAGTCCACCTGGTGGAGGGTGACGACGACCGTCAGTCCGTCCTCGGCGTTCAGTTCGCTGAGGGTGTCCATCACTCGGCGGGCGGACACCGGGTCGAGCGAGGCCACCGGCTCGTCGGCCAGGATGATCTTGGCCCGCTGCACCAACGCGCGGGCGATGGCCGCCCGCTGCTGCTGGCCGCCGGACAGGGTGCCGGCCCGCTGGCCGGCGTATTCGGCGATGCCGACCCGGGCGAGCGCCTGCATCGCCGCCTGGCGAGTTTCCTTCGGCCACAGCCCGAGGGTCCCGCGCCACGTCGGGATCCGGCCCAGTGAGCCGAGCGCCACGTTGGCGAACAGCGGCAGGCGGCCGACCAGGTTGAACTGCTGGAAGATGAAGCCGATGCGCTTGCGGGCCTCACGCACCTTGTCGGACAGCTTGCCGTCGGCCTGCACCGGACCGCCGAAGGCGTCAATCCGACCCGCCCCGGGGTCGATCGTCTGCAGGCCGCTGATCGAGCGAAGCAGCGTCGACTTGCCCGAACCGGA
>JAQVDF010000031.1 GCA_028698405.1 Phenylobacterium sp.
CACCATGCTGGTGTACCGGGCGGACATGTTCGACCTCGCCCAGCTGCACCAGCTTCGCGGCCGGGTCGGCCGGGGCCGCGCCCAGGGCGTCGCCTATCTGTTCACCCAGCCGGGGGTGGAACTGCCCGAGGCGACCCAGGCCCGGCTCTCGACCCTTGTCGCCTTCGACCGGCTGGGCTCGGGCCTGGCGATCAGCGTGCGCGACCTCGACCTGCGCGGCGGCGGCGACCTGATCGGCGAGATCCAGACCGGCCACATGAAGCTGATCGGCACCGAGCTCTACCAGCGGCTGCTGGCCCGCGCCGTCCGCGTGGCCAAGGGCGAGGCCGAGGCGGTGGAGTTGGCGCCCGAACTCAACCTCGGCCTTTCAGGCGCCATCCCCGAGGCCTACGTCCCCGACCCGACCACGCGCCTCAACCTCTACGGCCGGCTGGCGCGCTTCACCGAGGCGGCCGAGGTGGCGGCCTTCCGCGAGGAGGTCGAGGACCGCTTCGGCCCGCCGCGCGAGGAGGTGGAACGGCTGATCGACCACGCCGAGCTGCGCGAGTTCGCCCGCGCCGCAGGCGTCTGCCGGATCGACGCCGGGCCCAAGGCCGTCGCCCTGACCTTCCGCGACGAGGCGGCGGGCAAGGCCGCGGCAGCCGGCCGCGAGGACCTCGCCTGGCGCGACGGGCGGCTGATCCTGGCCCGCCCCACCGAGACCCAAGCCGAGCGGGTGGAGCTGACCCGGAGGTTGCTGATCGACCTTTCGCGCCCGGTCCGTGCGGCCGCCTGAAGCGTCAGCCCCATCGGCCCAGCAGGCGCTTGAGCCAGCCGGGCAGGTCGAGGCTCGGCTCCGGCGGCGCGGGCGGGGCCGGCGGCGGGTCGACGCGCCGCGCGCCGTTGCCGACGAAGTCGCGCCAGATCTCGGCCGGCTGGCCGCCGCCGGTGACGCCCTTCATCGGCGACTGGTCGTCGTTGCCGACCCAGACACCGACCACCAACTCGTCGTTGAAGCCGACGAACACGGCGTCGCGGTGGTCTTGGGTGGTGCCGGTCTTGCCGTAAACCGGGCCGGGCAGGCGGGCGGCGCGGCCCGTGCCGTGCTCGACCGCCTCGTAGAGCAGCTCCATCATCCGCTCGCGCACGCGCGGCGGGATCGGCCGCCCGCGCGTCGGCTCGGACGCCTGCAGGCCGTAGGGGCGGACGCTCTCGCCGGCGGCGACGGCGGCATAGGCGGCGGTCAGCTCCAGCAGCGTCACCTCCGAGGAGCCCAGCGCCAGGGTCGCATCGTCGGTCAGCGGGCTGGTCACGCCCAGGTCCCGCGCGGCCCGGATGACGTTAGCGCGCCCGGCCGTCTCGGCCACCCGCACCGCCGCCAGGTTGCTCGACTTGGCGAAGGCGTCCTTCAGGGTCAGGTAGCCGCCGGCCTCGCCGCCGAAGTTCTTCGGCGACCAGTCGCCGAGCGTCAGCGGCTCGTTGCTGACCACCATGTCGGGCCGCGCGCCGTCGCGGATCGCGGCGAGGTAGACGAACAGCTTGAAAGCCGAGCCCGGCTGGCGGCGGGCCTGGACGGCCCGGTTGAACTGGCTGTCGCGGTAGCTGCGGCCGCCGACCATCGCCACCACCGCCCCGTCGGGGCGCATGGCCACCAGCGCCGCCTGGCCGACGTTGCGCCGCTTCCCCTGGGCCGCGAGGGCGCGGGCGATCACCCGCTCGGCCCGCGCCTGCAGCCGGGAGTCCAGCGTCGTCGTGACCCGCACCTCGCCGTAAGCCGCCGGGAAGGCGTCCTTCACTTGCGGCGAGACCCAGTCGGCGAAATAGCCGCCGACGGGCAGGGCGGCGCGGTTCAGCTTCACCTTGGCCTTGCAGCAGGACGCCGCCTGCTCGAGGGTGATCGCACCGGTCTCGGCCATGGCGGCCGCCACCAGCCGCGCCCTGGCCTCCGCGCCCTTCGGGTTGTCCGCCGGATTCAGCCGCGAGGGGGCCTTGACGGCCGCCGCCAGGATGGCCGCCTCGTCCAGGCTGAGCTGCTCGGGCGGCTTGTCGAAATAGTGCCGCGCTGCGGCCCGCAGGCCATAGACGCCTTCGCCGAAATAGACTCCGGAGAGATAGCGCTCGAGGATTTCGTTCTTGGAGAGGCGCAGTTCCAGCCACAGGGCGATGAAGACCTCCTGTAGCTTCCGCTTTAGGCTGCGGTCGGCGGTCAGGAAGGTGGTCTTGGCGAGCTGCTGGGTGATGGTGCTGCCGCCCTGGCGCACGCCGCCGGCCCGCAGGTTCTCGCGCGCCGCCCGCGCGATCCCGCGCAGGTCGATTCCCCAGTGCCTGTAGAAGCGCCGGTCCTCGATGGCGATGAAGGCCGCCGGGACGTGCGCGGGGAGGGTTTCAACATCGATGGGCGCCTCCTTGTAGGCGCCCCGCCGGGCGAACGGCTTGCCGTCGGCGCTGACCAGCACGACCGCCGGGCTCGGCAGCGGTTCCAGCGCCCGCTCCAGCGGCAGGCTCCAGCTCAGCCACAGGAAGCCCGCGCCGATCAGGGTCGCGAGCGCGACGAGGAGGAAGAGCCAGCGCCGGCGCCTTGTCCGCGGCGGCTCGGCGGTCTCGGGGCCCTGCTGGGACTCGAGCTCCCAGGCGGTGCGGCGGAGCGGCTGGTCCATCGGCCCCACGGTGGTGGTCGTCGCGGCCCCTGGGAAGGCGGATGCGACCATCGGCGCCGCTTTCCGGCATTAAATTTCCGCAATGGGGCAGGCCCGAGGCGACGGCGGCGCCCGGCCCCCCCCCCCCCCCCCCCGCAGCTCGGCTATTGGCGGTTTGCGAGGCGCGGACTACGACGGCGCCGAGCCGGAAGGAGCCTCATGGGCGCAGCCGCCGCCGTCTTCGTTCTCGTCGCCGCCTTCGCCACGGCGATGTTGTCCGGCGTCTTCGGGATGGCCGGAGGCCTGGTGCTGATGGGCGCGCTGGCGCTGGTGCTGCCGGTCTCGGCGGCCTTCGTCACCCACGGCCTCCTGCAGATGGTCGCCAACGGCTGGCGGGCGGCGCTGCACCGCCGGCACGTGCGCTGGGACATCGTCGGCTGGTACGCCCTGGCCTCGCTGGCGGCCGGGGCGCTCGTGGCTGCGGCGGCGCTCGTCCCCTCCAAGCCGGTGCTGTTCCTGCTCCTGGGCCTGGTGCCCGGCCTCGTCTGGCTGCCCGAGCGGCTGCTGAGGCTCGACGCCTCCAAGCCGGCGCACGCGCTGGTATCGGGTCTGGCGGTGACCGGGCTCAACCTGACCGCCGGGGTGGCCGGGCCGCTGCTCGACATCTTCTTCGTGCGCACGGCGCTGACTCGCCACGCCATCGTGGCCACCAAGGCCGCGACCCAGGTGTTCAGCCACCTGGCCAAGATCCTGGTCTACGGCGCGCCGCTGATCGCCAGTCGGGCCGACGACATGCCCTCGCCCTGGCTGTTCGCCCTGGCCGTCCCGCTGTCGATGGCCGGCACCGTGGCGGGCGGGCGGATCCTCGACGCCATGAGCGACGTGAACTTCAAGCGCTGGACCCGCTGGATCGTCAGCGGGATCGGGCTGGTCTACCTCGTACAGGCGGCGCAGCTGTTCATGGCCGGCCGTTGAGCGCAGGCGTGATCCTGTTCGTGCTGGCGGCCGTGGCGATCACAGCCGCCATCTCCGGCGTGTTCGGCATGGCCGGCGGCTCGCTGCTGATGGGCGCGCTGATGCTGGCCGCGCCGGTCGCCGTCGCCATGGTGCTGCACGGAGCGGCTCAACTCGCCTCCAACGGGGCCAGGGCGGCGATCCACTTCCGCCACATCCGCTGGCCGGTGGTCGCAGTGTTCGGCGCCGGCGCGGTGCTGGCCATGGCGCTGATGAGCCTGATCGACTTCGCTCCGTCGAAGATGCTGGTGTTCCTGGCCATGGGCCTGCTGCCGATCCTGGCCTGGATCCCGCAGCGCTGGTCGCCGTTCGACGCCGCCAGGCCCAGCCATGCCTTCGTCGCCGGGCTATCGGCCACCGCGCTGGCCCTGGCGGCCGGCGTCTCGGGCCCGCTCACCGACCTGTTCCTGGTGCGAAGCGCCATGCCGGCCCGCCAGGTCATCGCCACCAAGGCGCTGCTGCAGGTGTTCGGCCACCTGGCCAAGGTGCTGTTCTACGGCGCGGCGCTGCTGGAAGGGGCGGGGGACGGCGCGGCCCCGCCCTGGCTGCTGGTCGCCGTGGTGCTCGCCGCCTTCGCGGGCTCGGCGATCGGCGGACGGCTGCTGGACCACGTCAGCGAGGACAACTTCCGGCGCTGGCGCCGATGGATCTTCACCGCCATCGGCGCAGCCTTTCTGGTCCAGGCCCTCCAGCTCTACCTCACCGGCGGCGGATAAAAAAAGGCCGCGGAAACCGCGGCCTGAAGTCATTAGGGAGGAAACGCCCCGAAGGGCACGCCTCAAATAGGGCCAGCTCTCTAGGGTGCAAGCCTCCCAGGAAAAATTTGTTGCGCCGACGACAAGCGTTGCGCGGATGTCACAGACGTCACCGTCAACGGCCGCTGAAACCCGGCGTCCGCGCGCCGCGGCCGCCGGGACCAGGCGCCGGCGTTACGCCGGTTGCGGCTGGGCGGTGGGGACCGGCGTGATGGTGACGGTCCGCTCCTCGGTGGGGAAGAACACCTTGTCGGCGTTCGCTGCGACCTCCTCGGCGGTGTAGGGCCGGCCGGGGTCGAAGCCGGCGGTCTGCACCATCTTGATCTCCCGCACGCCGCGCGAGGAGACGCCGAGGATCTTGCCCGAGTGGTCCTTGGCCAGGTCCGAGACCATGTAGAGCACGCCCGGGGCGACGTTTTCGGGCAGCGACATCGGATCGGGCTCGCGGCCCTGACGGCCCGGCAGGTCGGCGGTCATGCGGGTGAAGGCCCCGGGGGCCAGGCCCATGACGCGGATGTTGTACTTGCGCCCTTCGATCGACATCACCCGGACCATCCCGTAGATGCCGGCCTTCGCCGCGCCGTAGTTGGTCTGGCCGAAGTTGCCGTAGAGGCCCGAGGTCGACGAGGTGAACACCATCGTGCCGCCACCGTTGTCCTTCATCCACTTCCAGACCGGCATGGCGCAGCAGTAGGTGCCCTTCAGGTGCACCTTGATGACCGCGTCCCAGTCGGCCTCGGACGTATTGGCGAAGGTCTTGTCGCGCAGGATGCCGGCGTTGCAGACCAAGATGTCGACGCGGCCGAAGTTGTCGAGCGCCGCCTTGCAGATGTTTTCGCCGCCCTCGACGGTCGAGACGTCGTCGCCGTTGGCCACGGCGCGGCCGCCCGCCGCGATGATCTCGTCGACCACCTTCTGGGCCGCGGACCGGTCGGTCCCGGTGCCGTCGCGCGCGCCGCCCAGGTCGTTCACGACGACCGCGGCGCCTTCCTTGGCGAACAGCTTGGCGTAGGCCTCGCCCAGTCCGCCGCCGGCCCCCGTGACGATCGCAACCTTGCCATCGAGCAAACCCATCGCGTCCTCCTTATGGTTTTAAGCTAGGCGGCCATCATCCGGTCTGGTCATGCGCGACGCAAGGCTCGGATTGGCTCGGGGATGCGCCTCTAGCGCCTCGCCCGCCGTTCGCGGAAGAAGCCCCTCAGCAGGGCCGCGCTCTCCTCGGCGAGGACGCCGCCGGCGACGTGCGGGCGCCAGTGACAGGTGGGCTGGTCGAAGAAGCGGGGGCCGTGCAGGACCGCGCCGCCCTTGGGGTCCTCGGCGCCGAACACCAGCCGGCCGATGCGGGCGTGGCTGATCGCCCCGGCGCACATGGCGCAGGGCTCCAGGGTGACGACGAGGGTCAGGCCGGTCAGCCGGTAGTTGCCGACCTTTCGGGCCGCTTCGCGCAGGGCCAGGATTTCGGCGTGGGCGGTGGGATCGGCCAGGCCGATGGGGCCGTTGGCGGCGACCGCGAGGGTCTCGCCGGTGGCCGGATCCACGACGACCGCGCCCACCGGGGTCTCGCCGCGCTCGGCGGCGGCTTGCGCCGCCTCGAGGGCGATGCGCATTGTCCGCTCGTCATGATCCACGATCCGCAACGAACCGGCGCCGCTCCCGAAGGTCAAGGGCCGGGCGAACGCGTCGCCAAGGCGCTCGCCCGGGCGGGGGTGGCCTCGCGGCGCGAGGTCGAGAAGCTGATCGCGGGCGGCCGGGTGGCGCTCAACGGCCAGGTCCTGACCACGCCTGCGGTCAAGGTCGAGCCCGGCGACATCCTCACCGTCGATGGCGAGGTGGTGAACGAGCCCGAGCCCGCGCGCCTGTTCCGCTATCACAAGCCGGTCGGGCTGGTGACCAGCCACAAGGATCCTCAAGGCCGTCCGACGGTGTTCGGCGCGTTGCCGCCGGGCCTGCCGCGGCTGATCTCGGTGGGCCGGCTCGACCTCAACTCCGAGGGGCTGCTGCTGCTGACCAACGACGGGGGCCTGGCGCGCGCGCTGGAGCTGCCGGAGACGGCGGTGCTGCGTCGCTACCGCGCCCGCGCGCACGGGCGGATCACCCAGGAGAAGCTCGACACCCTGAAGAACGGCATCACCGTCGACGGCGTCCGCTACGGCCCGATCGAGGCCAGGCTCGACAAGGTCAAGGAGGGCCAGCAAGGCGCCAACGTCTGGATCAGCGTCACCCTGACCGAGGGCAAGAACCGCGAGGTGCGACGGGTGCTGGAGGCGCTGGGCTTGAAGGTGAACCGGCTGATCCGGCTGGCCTACGGCCCCTTCGCGCTAGGCACGCTGGGCGTCGGCGAGATCGAGGAGGTGGGCCCCCGGGTGATCCGCGAGCAGCTCGCCACCCATATCGACCCGCAGAACCTTCCCAAAGGCGACCGCCCGCAGTGGACGCCGCCCAAGCGGCCGGCCGGCGCGGCCCGCCGCGCGCTCAAGCCCCCCGGCGCCGCCCAGTCCGAGGCCGCCGCCGGCGAGGCGCCGAAGAAGAAGGCCTACAAGCCCGGCTGGGCCAAGCCGAAAATCAAGGCCGGCCCGCCGCGTCCGGCCAAGAAGGCCAAGGCCGCCAAGCCGATAGATGCGCCGCGCGGCAAGGCCGCTGCGCCCGCCGCCGCCAGGCGCAAGGCGGGGCCGGCGAGGCTCGCAGCGCCCAGGCCCGAGGGGCGCGGTCGGCGCCGCTAGCGGGTGCGGAAACGACGCTCCAGCGCGCGCACGTTCAGGGCGTAGGTGGCGAGGCCGGCCGCAAATGCCAGCGCCGCCAGGCCGAGCGCGGCGGCCGCCAGCGCGCCCGGCGCGGGCAGGGCCTCCGCGCCGGCGGCCTCGGCCGCGAAGCCGGCCAGCGACAGCCACAGGAACGGGGCTGCGCCCAGGCGCAGGCCGTCGGTGATGATCTCGGCCCAGGAGCTGCGGTGGCGGGCGACGCCGCCCTGGTGGTGGATCTCGGCGTCGTCCTTGGCCGAGGCCAGCATGGCGGTCACGCCGGTGGCCGCGGTCACGGCGAACCACAGCGCCAGGCCGGCCAGCACCAGCCAGCGGAACGGCCAGTCGCCCGCGCCCCAGAGGGCGTAGGCCAGGAGGGCGGCGGCCGGCAGCGGCGCTCTGACGTCCCAGGAGTTCATCGCTCCTAGAAGCGCCTCGGGGGCGCTGCGGGTTGCTGGCGCGATATCGCGAGCCGTGCTCATCATGCGGCCATGACCTTCGCCATGACCCGCCGCGGCGTCGCCGCCGCCCTGTCTCTGGTGCTGATCGGCGTGCGCCCCGCCGTCGCCCAGACCACGACCCCCGCCGACGCCCGCTTCGCCGACCTCGCCAAGCGGTTCCTCGAACAGCTACTGCAGAGCTCGCCGATCCGCGCCACCACGCTCGGCGACCACCGCTTCGACCATCAGCTGGACGACGTCTCCGCCGCAGGCCGGGCCCGCGTCCTGGCCGCCGCCAAGGCGCTGCTCAAGGAGGCCGAGGCGATCCCGGCCCGCGAGCTCTCCCGCGAGAACCAAGTGGACCTGGCGATCCTGAAGAACGCCCTCGGCTTCCAGATCTGGTCGACCGAGGTGCTGCAGGACTGGGCCTGGGACCCGCAGATCTACAACGACCTGGCGGGCTCGGCCCTATACGGGCTGATGGCCCGGGAGTTCGCGCCGGCCCCGGTGCGCCTGCGGGCGGCGACCGCCCGGATGGAGGCGTTGCCGCAGCTGTTGGCCCAGGCGCGCCGAGAGCTGCAGCCGGCCCGCGTGCCCCCCACCCACGCCCAGACGGTGGCCCGCCAGAACGCCGGCCTGATGTCGATCGTCGACGACATGATCCTGCCCAAGGCCGGCGAGCTGCCGCCCGCCGAGCAGGCCCGGCTGAAGGCCGCCGCCGACAAGCTGCGGGCCGCCGTGGCCGAGCACCAGTCCTGGCTCGATGGGACGCTGGTCCCGCAGGCCAAGGGCGACTTCCGCCTGGGGGCCAAGCTCTACGACGAGAAGCTTGCCTTCGCCCTGATGTCGCCGCTCGACCGCGCGGAGGTGCGGCGGCGCGCCGAGGCGGCGCTGAAGGCGACGCGCGCGCGGATGCACGAGATCGCCCGCAAGGTGCTGGCCGACGCCGGTAAGCCCGCGCCGGACGGCGAGCAGGCGGCCATCGAGGCGGCGCTGGAGCTGGTCTACGCCGAGCGCGCGCCGCGCGACCGGCTGGTGGAGGCGAGCCGCGCGGCCCTCGACCAGGCGACCGCCTTCACACGCGAGAAGGATCTCATCACCCTGCCGGACGCGCCGGTGCAGGTGATCCTGATGCCGGAGTTCCAGCGCGGCTTCGCGGTGGCCTACTGCGACCCGCCCGGCCCGCTCGACAAGCAGCTGGACACCTTCTACGCGGTCTCGCCGATCCCGGACGAGTGGACCGAAGCCCAGGCCGAGAGCTTCCTGCGCGAATACAACGTCCGCGGCCTGCACGACGTGGCCATCCACGAGGGCGTGCCGGGCCACTACACCCAGCTCTGGCACGGCAACAAACACCCCAGCGTGCTGCGCGCGGTGCTCTGGTCGGGACCGTTCGTCGAGGGCTGGGCGGTCTACGCCGAGGAGATGATGGCCGACGCCGGCTACCTGGACGGAGACCCGCTGTTCCGACTGCAGCAGCTCAAGATGCGCATTCGCACCATCACCAACGCCATCCTCGACCAGATGGTCCACGTGGACGGGGCCGACGAGGCCGAGGTGATGAAGTTCCTCACCGTCACCGCCTTCCAGCAGGAGCGGGAGGCGGCCGGCAAGTGGGTGCGGGCGCAGCTCTCCTCGGCCCAGCTGCCGACCTACTTCGTCGGCGTCTCCGAGCACGACGAACTCAGGGCCGAGGCGCGGCGGCGCGAGGGCGAGGCCTTCGACCTCAAGCGCTTCCACGACCGGCTGCTGTCGTTCGGCGCGCCGCCGGTGCGTTGCGCACAGGCCTTGATGTTCGACGAGCCGATCGTCTAAGCGCGGCTGCGTGCGCATCGTCTCGGGGGAATTTCGCGGAAAGACGCTGGTCGCGCCGGCCGGCGAGGCCACGCGGCCGACGTCCGACCGCGCGCGCCAGGCGATCTTCAACATCCTCGAGCACGCGCCCTGGTCGGACGGGGTGCGGGGCAGGCGAGTGATCGACCTGTTCGCCGGCTCCGGCGCGCTGGGTTTCGAGGCGCTGTCCAGGGGCGCGGCCTTCTGCCTGTTCGTGGAGACCGACGAGGCCGCCCGAGGCGCGATCCGCGAGAACGTCGACGCCATGGGCCTGTTCGGCCGCACCCGCGTGCACCGGCGCGACGCGACCCAGCTCGGGACCCGCCCCGGCGCCGACGGCCCGGCCTTCGAGCTGGCCTTCCTCGACCCGCCCTACGGCAAGGGCCTGGGCGAGACGGCGCTCGAACGGCTCGCCGCTGGCGGCTGGCTGGCGCCCGGCGCCGTCGTGGTCTTCGAGCGCGGCGTGGGCGAGCCGGACTTCGCCGTCGAAGGCTTCGAGCCACTCGACGCCCGCGACTACGGCGCCGCCCGTGTCCACTTCCTCCGCTACACGTCCGCCTGAGACGCGCCCGGCCGCGTAGCGGCGACTCCAACCGCCAAGACCGCC
>JAQVDF010000032.1 GCA_028698405.1 Phenylobacterium sp.
GCCAGCCGCTGCAGGCCGCCTGCGCGATGGAGCTGTGGCGCAAGGCCGACTTCGAGGGCGAGCGGATCGTGGTCGACGCCCTGGTTCGCCGGCGGTCGGCCGAGAAGGCCCTGTTCCTGACCCCGCATGATGGCTTCGTACCGGCCCCGACGCCGCTTCTGGCTCCCCACGTCGACGCCGACGGCCTGGGCTTGGTGCCGGCCGACGCGCCGGCGGTGATCAAGGCCTCGCTCGAGGGCGAGACGGCGAGCCTGGCCCGCGAGGACGCGCCGTCCGCGCCGCGGGCCGACCGCCAGCCGGCGCCCGAGGCCGTAGCTGCGGCCCTGGCCCAGCGGATGGCCAGGGTGTTCCCCGACAAGGACTTCGAGGCGGCCTTCCCGCAGAGCCTCGCGCCGACCCTTCCGCCGCCGGAAGTGGACGCCGAGCCTCTGCTTGCGGCGGAGCTTGCGATCGATCCCGACCCCGCTGCGGACGTCGACCCGGAACCGCTCCCCGAGCCCGAAATCGCGTTCGAACCGGCTGCCGGCGAACCCGTTGCCGAGACGTCCGCGCCCGAGCCGGAGGCCGAGACCGAGCCGGTCCAGCCCTCCGCCGAGGCGGAAGCGCCCGCGGAAGGGGTGAAGGCCATCGTCCTAAGCCCGCCGACGGAGGCGGCTGCGACCGAGCCGCCCGCCGAGCCGTTGGCGGTCGCCGCCCCGGAGCATGGGGCGGCCTCCACCTGGCGCGGCAAGGTGATGGGCCTCAGCGCTCTGGCTGCGCTCGGCGCCCTTTTGCTGGGCGGCGGACTCTACTGGATGTTCAACGGCAGCGCGGCCGGGGTCGGCGCGCCGTCGCAGACCACGGTCGGCTGGATCGTCGGCGTGGCCGGCGTGCTGCTGGCCGGCGCGGCCTTCTACGTCCTGCTCGACATGCTGGGCCGCGGCGAAGAGGAAGGCGGCGCCCACGGCGACTGACGCGAGGTCGGGGCGCCCAACCGGCGAGGCTCGTGCTAAGCCTCGCCCATGATCCCCAACCACGGCCCCAACCTGGAATTCGGCCTGGGCGAGACGGCCGACGCGCTGCGCGAGACGACCGCGCGGTTCGCCGCCGACGAGATCGCGCCGTTGGCGGCGCAGATCGACCGCGACAACGTCTTTCCGCGCGAGCTTTGGCCGAAGATGGGGGCCCTCGGCCTGCACGGGATCACCGTGGAGGAGGAGTACGGCGGGGCCGGCCTCGGATATCTCGAGCACGTCGTGGCGATGGAGGAGGTCTCCCGCGCCTCGGCCTCGGTGGGCCTGTCCTACGGCGCCCACTCCAACCTGTGCGTCAACCAGATCCGCCGCTGGGGCTCGGAAGAGCAGAAGCGGCGCTACCTGCCCAAGCTTATCAGCGGTGAGCACGTCGGGGCGCTGGCGATGAGCGAGGCCCAGGCGGGATCGGACGTCGTGTCCATGAAGCTGCGGGCCGAGAAGGTCGGCGACCGCTACGTGCTGAACGGGACCAAGTTCTGGATCACCAACGGACCGCACGCCGACGTGCTGGTGGTCTACGCCAAGACCGAGCCCGAGGCCGCGAGCCGCGGGGTCACCGCCTTCCTGGTGGAGAAGGGCTTCAAGGGCTTCTCCTGCGCCCAGAAGCTGGACAAGCTCGGCATGCGCGGCTCCGACACCGGCGAGCTGGTGTTCGAGGACTGCGAGGTGCCCGAGGAGAACGCCCTGGGGCCGGTGAACGGGGGCGTCGGGGTGCTGATGAGCGGCCTCGACTACGAGCGGGCCGTGCTGGCGGCCGGGCCGCTGGGGATCATGCAGGCCTGCCTCGACGTGGTGCTGCCCTACGTGCGCGAGCGCAAGCAGTTCGGCCAGCCGATCGGCGGATTCCAGCTGATGCAGGCCAAGGTGGCCGACATGTACGTCGCCCTGAACTCGGCCCGGGCCTACGTCTATGCGGTGGCCAGGGCGTGCGATGCGGGCCTGACGACGCGGTTCGACGCGGCCGGGGCGATCCTGATGGCCTCCGAGAGCGCGGTGAAGTGCGCGCTGGAGGCGGTGCAGGCGCTGGGCGGGGCCGGCTACACCAAGGACTATCCGGTCGAGCGGCTGCTGCGCGACGCCAAGCTCTACGACATCGGCGCCGGCACCAACGAGATCCGGCGCTATCTCATCGGCAGGGAGCTCATCGGGGCATGAGGCGGACTGCGGCTCTCCTGGCGGCGCTGGGGCTGGCGCTGGCGGCGTGCGCGACGACGCCCGAAGACCCGCCGCCGCCCGCCTGCCCGCCGGGCGAGGAGCCGTTGCGCACGGCCCAGCTCTTCTTCGGCGGCAATATCGCCGGCCAGCCGGGGATCAGCGAGTCCGCCTTCGCCGCCTTCGTGGACGAGGAGCTGAAGCCGCGGTTCCCGAACGGGCTGACGGTGCTGGACGGCGGGCGCCAGTGGCAGGGCTCCGAGAACGCGCTGATCCGCCAGGCGGCCAAGGTCGTGGTCATCGTGCTGCCGGCCAAGGGCTCGGACAAGCTGCTCAGCGAGGTGCGCGCCCGCTACAAGGCCCGCTTCCAGCAGGAGTCGGTGCTGCTGATCGTGCAGGACTCCTGCCTCGAACTGGAGCCGGCGCCGGGCGCCTAGTCCCGGAACGCCCCTCCTCGGGACCCGTTACACGCCGGACGTACCCAGAGGAGACTGGACCATGCGTAACGCCATCAAGCTGCTGCCCGCCGCCGCCTTCGGTCTGGCGCTGGCGGCCTGCGGACACACCGTCACCGAACGCGCCGCCACCGGCGCGCTGGGCGGCGCCGCCGTCGGCGCGGCCGTCAGCGGCGATGTGGAAGGCGCGGCCGTGGGCGCCGCCATCGGCGGCGTCGCCGGCGCGGTCACCACCGGCCGCTAGGCTTCGCCGGCAATCAGAAGCGAAGGGCCGTCGGGGCGTCCCGGCGGCCCTTCGTCTTTCCGGCGCCGCATTGTGGGGATTGAGAGGGCGCCTGTGCGAGTTGGCGGAAGGGAGGCGCGGCGTTGACGACATTCCAGCAGGATCTGATGGGGCGGCTTCCGCGGCTGCGCGCCGTGGCGCGGGCCGTCGCGGGCGATCACGCCGAGGCCGACGAACTGGTCCGGCTGACCGCCGAGGCCGCACGGGCGCGGGCCGAGCTGCACCCTGCGGAGCCGTTGCCGGACGTCTGGCTCGTCCGGTTCCTCACCAAGGCCTGGATGGGGCGCTCCCACGGCCATCGGCTGGGTCCGCTTCAGGCGGGCAGGGAGGCGGTGGCCGCCGGGCGGTCCGGCGCGGCGCAGGTCAGGCGGGAGGTCGTCAGGCTGCCCGACGACGAACGGCTGGCGCTGGCGCTGGTGCTGGTGGGCGGCCTTTCCTACCGCGAGGCGGCGGACGTGCTGGAACTGCCGCTCAGCGCCCTGACCGGCCGACTGGCAAGGGCGCGGGCGACGCTGGCCGCCGCACTCGACCTGCAGGAGGACGCGGCGTGAGCGGGCTCAAGGACCAGGCCCTGATGGCCTATGTCGACGGCGAACTGGACGAGGTGCAGCGGCAGGGGCTGGAGGCCTCCATCTCCGGCGACCCGCGTCTGGCCGCCGAGGTCGAACGGCAACGGGCGCTGCGCGCGCGGGTGCAGGACGCCTTCCTCGGCGTGGACGTGTCCCAGGCAGAGTTGAGCGCGCTCGACGAGCCGCCGCTGGTGCTGGGACATCCTCCGGTGTCCGCCCGGCTGCGGCGCCGGGCCCGCACTTTCCGGCCGGTTCACTGGGCGGCGATGGCGGCCTGCCTGGCGGTTGGAGCCGGGATCGGCCTTGCAGCCGCATACGGACCGGCCCTGCTCGACCCGCCGGCCATGGAGTTGACGCCGGACGGCCTCGTCGCCCGCGGCGCGCTCGCCGAGGCGCTCGCCGGGGCGACGGCGGAGGAGGTGCGGGTCGGCGACGTCGCGCCGGGCGCCGACGGCGCCGCCTGCCGGACGTTCGTGCTTCCCGATCCGAACCTGTCGGGGCTGGCCTGCCGCGAGGGATCGGGCTGGGCAGTACGCTCGGTGGGCGCCGGGGGCGTCTGAGAGAACATCCGGCCGCGCTCGCGCGTTCTTGCTGCGGCGATCTGGTGGTTCGGCGCCCGGTCGTCCTGCACCGGGCGATGACAAGACGAGAGCGCCTGAAGATGAACGAGCACAACCCCCGCAGCACCGCCAAGGTGGCGGGTCATCCGCTGCACCCGATGATCGTTCCGTTTCCGATCGCCTTCCTGGTTTCGGCCCTGGCCACCGACATCGGCTACCTGAACACCGGCGACGCCGGCTGGGCCCAGACCTCGATGTGGCTGCTCGGCGCAGGCGTTTCGATGGCCCTGCTGGCGGCTGTCCTCGGCCTCACCGACTTCCTGTCCGAGCGGCGGATCCGCGCCCACCGGGCGGCCTGGCTGCACATGATCGGCAACGTGGTCGCGGTCGCGGTGGCGGCGGTGAACTTCTACCTGCGCGCCTCGACCGACGAGGTGGCCGCCATCGCGCCGGCCGGCGTGACCCTGTCGGCCGCGGTGGTGCTGATCCTGCTGTTCACGGGCTGGATGGGCTGGGAGCTGGTGTACCGCCACCGCACCGGCATCGAGGAAGATCACGAGCAGGCCGCAGCGCCGGTCCGCTCCGACCGCTGAGTCTTTGCCCCTAAACGGCGAAAGGCCGCCCCATCGCTGGGGCGGCCTTTCCATAGTCGGACCGCAGCGCGGCTCCGGACCTAATCACCAAACGCGGTGGTCAGGCGCGGGCCTCGACGACGGAGGCCCAGGTCACGGTTTCCGAGCTACGGATGAAACTATGAGACACTGGATCACCTCCTTTCGATAAGTGGACGGGAAAGGCCAATATGGAGGCCCCGTTCCCCGTCCGCAATCGCCGCTGCTTGAAAGGGCCGTGATCAGCCGGCCGCGGCCGCCTTGGCTCGAGTCCGGCGGCGAGCCGGAACCGGGGCGGCGAGGCCCCGGCGGCGGCGAAGGTCGACGACCCCGTTCTCCAACTTGTCGAGCGCGGCGATCGTCGCCTCGTAGCCGGCGCGGGCGGCCGGCTCGTAGGCGGCCCAGTCACGAATCTCCACGCCCTGGACGGACGGGGTGACCAGCACGTCGGTGGCCTCGCGCGCGGCGGCGTGGTCGCGTCCCGTGGAGACGGTCGCCGCCCGCATCAGCAAGGAGACGATCGGCGGGCCCTTGCGCCAGTCGCCGCTGATCAGCCAGCGCCAGATCGAGGGTGGGCGCGCGACGTCGCTGGCGGTGATGGAGCGGCCGCGGGTGACGTCCACGCCGATGATCGGTCCCAGGTGCAGCGAGCGCATGACGTCGGTCGGAAAGTTCTTCAGCACCGCCCCGTCGACCAGCACGTCGTCGTCCACTGTGGCCGGCGGCAGCACGCCGGGCAGGGCGATGGTGGCGCGCAGCGCCCGCGCCACCGGACCGTGCCGGTGCAGGTGATAGGCGCCGGTCGTCAGGTTGGAGGAGACGCAGAAGAACGGCAGCCACAGGTCGGCGATGGTGGTGTCTCCGAAATGCTCGGTCAGCCGCTCGACCACCTTCTGCCCGCGGGTCATCGCCAGGAGAGGGAAGGCTATGTCGTCCAGCGGACTGGAGCTCACGAAGGCCTTGCGCAGCCGCTGCTCCAGTTCGACGTCGCCCCAGCCCATGGCCACGCCCGCGGCGATGATCGCGCCCATCGAGACGCCGCCGACGAAGTCGATCGGCACGCCGCGCTCGCGCAGCGCCCGGACCGCACCGACGTGGGCGTAGGCCCGGGCCCCGCCGCCCGACAGCACCAGCCCGACCGACTGGCCGGTGATCACGCGGGCGATGCGCGATGCGTCCGCGCGGTTGTCACGCCGCACGTGGAACAGCCGGGCGGGACGGACCGCGCTGGTCCAGATCTCCGATCCCTTCGGCCGCCCGGCCCTGGCCGGATGCAGCAGGATGAGGTCGACGAGCTGCTGGGCTTCGAGCGCGCTGGAGGCGGCCAGCGGGTGCTGGCTGGCCGGCGGCGGGCGGTCGCCGCGGCCCACCCGGAACAGCCGGTCGACCTGGCGGGAGACGAGCTGGCGCCAGCCCAGGTCGCCGGCCTCGGCCACGTAGAGGACGAAGTCGTGGGCGTGCTCGACCTGGGAGAACCACTCGGTCGCCGCGCCGGCCGATTCCGAGCCGATCACCTGCACCAGGTAGACGAGCTTGCCGATCTCGCGGGCGATCTGGTCGACCATCGGCCGCAGCGACAGCGGCTCGCTGGCGGCGATGAAGCCGAACACCGAGGGCTCTCCTGCCGTCCCGCTCTCCGGCCTGCCGCGCGTGCGCGCCAGCATCAGCCGGGCGAGTTGGGTCATGACCGCCGCATCCTCCTCGACGGCGCGGAAGAAGACATCGCGGGGCAGGGCGACGATCTCGGTGTCGCGCAGCGCGACGACACGGGCGGTGTGCGCGGTCTCGCCGATCAGCGCCATCTCGCCGGCCGGCTCGCCGGGCCGGATGACGCCCAGGAAGCGCGGCTCGTCGCCCTCGTGGTGGCGGAACGCGCCGAGCCGGCCCGTGCGCACCACGAAGAGCTGGTCTGCCGGATCGCCTTCCTCGAACAGGGTGGCGCCCCCCGGCAGCGAGAACCAGGTCGCTTCGCCGCGCCAGGGTTCGGTCTCGAACAGCCGCGCCAGGGCGCTGTCGGCGGGGAGGTCGGGCAGGTGGGTCACGATGCGCCAAACTAGCGTGCGAGCCCGGCCCCGGCTATGCCTGGACCATGCCGCGTCTCGCCACATCCCTCGACCCGAATGGGGAAGCCTTCAAGGCCAACGCGGCCGTCAACCGGGCGCTGGTCGCGCAGCTTCGCGAGCGGACCGCCCAGGCCGCGCTCGGCGGACCCGAAGCGGCCCGGCAGCGGCACGCCGGCCGCGGCAAGTTGTTGCCGCGCGAACGGGTGATGCGCCTGATCGACCCCGGCTCGCCGTTCCTGGAGATCGGCGCCCTGGCGGCCTTCGGCCTCTACGACGGCGAGGCTCCCGCGGCCGGGCTGATCGCCGGGATCGGCCGCATCTTCGGGCGCGAGGTGATGATCCTGGCCAACGACGCCACCGTGAAGGGCGGCGTCTACTTCCCGATGACCGTGAAGAAGCACCTGCGGGCCCAGGAGATCGCCCTGCAGAACCGGCTGCCCTGCGTCTATCTGGTGGATTCCGGCGGGGCCAACCTGCCGCACCAGGCCGAGGTCTTCCCGGACCGCGACCACTTCGGCCGCATCTTCTTCAACCAGGCCCAGATGAGCGCCGCCGGCATCGCCCAGATCGCCTGCGTCATGGGTTCGTGCACCGCGGGCGGCGCCTACGTGCCGGCGATGAGCGACGAGACCATCATCGTGCGCGGGCAGGGGACCATCTTCCTGGGCGGCCCGCCGCTGGTGAAGGCGGCCACCGGCGAGGTGATCAGCGCCGAAGAGCTGGGCGGCGCCGAGACCCACGGGACCCGCTCGGGCGTGGTGGACCACGTGGCGGCCGACGACGAGCATGCGCTGACGATCGTCCGCTCCATCGTCGCGGGCCTCAACACCACCAAGAGCGTCGACCTCACTCTGGCCGAGCCGCGTCCGCCCGCCCACGACCCGGAAGAGCTCTACGGCCTGATCCCGCCGGACGTGCGCGCGCCCTACGAGGTGCGCGAGGTGATCGCCCGCATCGTCGACGGCTCGGAGTTCGACGAGTTCAAGGCGCTGTACGGCACGACCCTGGTCTGCGGCTTCGCCCGGATCTGGGGCTATCCGGTCGCCATCCTGGCCAACAACGGGGTGCTGTTCTCGGAGAGCGCGCTGAAGGGCGCCCATTTCATCGAGCTGGCCTGCCAGCGGCGCATCCCGCTGGTCTTCCTGCAGAACATCTCGGGCTTCATGGTCGGCGGCAAGTACGAGGCCGGCGGCATCGCCAAGGACGGAGCCAAGCTGGTCACCGCGGTCGCCTGCGCGGCGGCGCCCAAGTTCACCGTGCTGATCGGCGGCTCGTTCGGGGCCGGCAACTACGGCATGTGCGGGCGGGCCTATTCTCCGCGCTTCCTGTGGACATGGCCGAACAGCCGCATCTCGGTGATGGGCGGCGAACAGGCCGCCAGCGTGCTGGCCACCGTCCGGCGCGACGGCATGGAGGCGCGCGGCGAGACCTGGCCTCTCGAGGAGGAAGAGGCCTTCAAGGCCCCGATCCGCGAGCGGTACGAGACCGAGGGCGATCCCTACTTCGCCACCGCCCGGCTGTGGGACGACGGCATCATCGACCCGGCCCAGACGCGCGACGTGCTGGGCCTGTCGATCTCGGCCGCCCTCAACGCGCCGGTGCCCGAGACGAGGTTTGGCGTCTTCCGGATGTGAGCATTCTCGTCTGACGGCGCGGGGTGTAAGCCGTCGTCAGGCGCAACGACAGGACAGAGCGGGCATGGCCAACGAGATCACCTCGAAATTCGTACGCGGCGTGGACGCCGGCCCGCCCGGGCTGGTGCAGATGGAGGACACGGCCGAAGGCGTGGTCGTGGTCACCCTCAACCGGCCGGAGCGCAAGAACGCCTTCAACGCAGAGCTGATCGCGGCCATGGGCGAGGCGTTCGAGACCCTGCGGGTGTCCGAGCACGTGCGGGTGGTGTTCCTGCGCGGCGCGGGCGGGATGTTCTGCGCCGGCGCCGATCTCGACTGGATGCGCGAGGCCGCCGACCGCACCGAGGCCGACAACCGGGAGGACGCCCGGGCGATGGCCGAGATGCTCAAGGACCTGTGGGAGATTCCGGCGCTGACCTGCGCCGTGATCGAGGGCGGAGCCTACGGCGGCGGCGCGGGCCTCGCGGCCGCCTGCGACCTGGCGGTCGCCACCGAGGACGCCAAGTTCAGCTTCTCCGAGGTGCGCCTGGGGCTGATCCCGTCGACCATCAGCCCCTACGTCGTGCAGGCCATCGGGCCGCGCCACGCCCGCGCCCTGTTCGCCACCGGCCAGGTGTTCGACGCTCGCCGCGCCTACGAGATCGGGCTCATCACCGAGGTGGTGAGCAATGCGGAACTGCTGGACGACGCCATGGAGCGCATCGCCGAGACGGCGATGGCCTGCGCCCCCGGCGCGGTGGCCGACGCCAAGCAGCTGGTCGGAGACGTGTTCGGTCATGCGATCGATGGCCGGATCCTGGAGATGACCTCGCGCCGCATCGCCGCGGCCCGCGTCGGCGAGGAAGGCCAGGAGGGCGTGCGGGCCTTCCTCGAGCGGCGCAAGCCGTCCTGGGCGGCCGGGGAATGATCCGGCGGCTTCTGGTCGCCAACCGCGGGGAGATCGCCCGGCGAGTCTTCCGCACCGCCCGCCGCATGGGGATCGAGACGGTCGCCGTCTGCTCCGAGGCGGACGCCGCCGCGCCCCACGCGTGGGAGGCCGACCAGGCCGTGCTGATCGGTCCCGCCCCTGTGCGGGAGAGCTACCTCGACGCCGCCAAGATCCTGGCCGCGGCCCGCGAGGCCGGGGCCGACGCGGTCCACCCCGGCTACGGCTTCCTGTCCGAGAACGCCGAATTCGCCGAGCAGGTGATGGCGGCCGGACTGACCTGGGTGGGCCCGCCGCCCTCCGCCATCCGCGCCATGGGCCAGAAGGACGCCGCCAAGCGGCTGATGGCCGAGGCCGGCGTGCCGGTGACGCCCGGCTACCTGGGCGAGGACCAGAGCCTCGAGCGGCTGGCCAGGGAGGCCGAGGCGATCGGTTATCCGGTGCTGATCAAGGCCGTGGCCGGCGGCGGCGGCAAGGGCATGCGCCGGGTCGACCGGTCCGAGGAGTTCGCCGAGGCGCTCGCCGCCGCCCGCCGCGAGGCCGCCGGCGCCTTCGGCGACGACCGGGTGCTGCTGGAGACCTACGTCTCGTGGCCTCGGCACATCGAGGTGCAGGTGTTCGGCGATGCGCATGGCCAGATCGTCCACCTGTTCGAGCGCGACTGCTCGCTGCAGCGCCGGCACCAGAAGGTGATCGAGGAAG
>JAQVDF010000033.1 GCA_028698405.1 Phenylobacterium sp.
CCGAGCGGGCTCTGGCCATCTTCCCAGCCGGCCGGCTGGCCAGGCGCGCGCCCGACGGCACGCTGGCCGACCCGCCGTGGATGACCACCGCGCTGTCCGTCGCCCGCAAGTACGACGCCCAGGTCGTGCCGGTGCACGTCGCCGGCCCCTGGTCGACGCTGTTCCACCTGTTCAACCGCCTCTCGGCCGAGCTGCGGGACATCACCCTGTTCCACGAGCTCTTGAACAAGCAGGGCCGCCGGTTTTCGCTGATCTTCGGTCCGCCGATCCCGCCCGGCGTGCTGGACCCCGACGCCGGCAAGGCGACGCTCGAGCTGAAGCGCTATGTGGAGCGGGTGCTGCCCAACGAGCCGGACCGCCCCTTCGCATGATCCTGAACGCCGAGACCGAACTGCGCCTGGCCGGCGAGGCCGACACCGCGCGCCTGGGCGCAGCGCTGGCGAGCGCGCTGCGGGCGGGCGAGGCGATCTGCCTCTACGGCCCTCTCGGGGCGGGCAAGTCCACCCTGGCGCGGGCGCTGATTCGGGCCCGCACGGGTCCCGACGAGGACGTGCCGAGCCCCACCTTCACCCTGGTGCAGTTCTACGAGGGCGACGGCCTTGCGATCGCCCATTTCGATCTCTACCGCCTGGCTTCGCCGGACGAGGCGTACGAGATCGGCCTCGAGGAGGCGCTGGACGACGGTGCGGTGCTGATCGAATGGCCCGAGCGGCTGGGCGACGCGCTTCCGCCGCATCGACTTGAAGTGCGGATCACGCCAGAACCGGCAGCGGACGACAGCGTGCGGCGCGTGCGGCTGATCCCGCATGGCGCCTGGGAGGGTCGAAGGGTTGAGTTCGGATCGTGAGGCGCTGAAAGCCGATTTCCTGGCCCGCCACGGGCTGGCCGACGCGCGGCGCGAGCCGCTGGCCGGCGACGCCTCGACCCGCCGCTACGAGCGCCTGCGCCGTCCCGACGGGACCAGCCTGATCTTCATGGACCAGCCGCCGGTGGAGAGCGCCCCCTGCCCGCCGGACGCCACCCCCGAGCAACGCAAGGCGGCCGGCTACAACGCCCGCGCCCGGCTCGCCGCCGGCCGGGTGGACGCCTTCATCGCCACCGCCGAGTGGCTGCGGTCCCAGGGTCTGTCGGCCCCCCACATCGTCGCCCACGACGCCGCCGAGGGGCTCGCCGTGCTGGAGGACCTGGGCGACGACCTCTACGCCCGGCTGATCGAGAAGGGGCTGGACGAAGGCCCGCTCTACGACGCCGCCGTCGACGCGCTCGCCGCCATTCACGCAGCCAGCCCGCCCGAGGTGCTGACCCACGAGGGGGTGAGCTGGCCGCTACTGACCTACGACGACCTCGCCCTGCAAACGGGCGGGGAGATGTTCCTCGAGTGGTGGCCCAAGTACGCGGGCCTTGCGCCCTTCCCCGACGAGGCTGTCGCCGAATGGGAAGCGCTGTGGGCCCCGATCCGCGCCCGCGGCGAGGCGCAGGCCTCGGTGTTCTGCCACCGCGACTACCACGCCGAGAACCTGATCTGGCTGCCGCAGCGGCCGGGCCCCCAGCGGGTCGGCATGCTGGACTTTCAGGACGCGGTGCGCGCCCACCCGGCCTGGGACTTCTCCATGCTGCTGCACGACGCCCGCCGGGACGTGTCGCCGGAGCGGGAGAAACAGGCCCTCGACCGCTACCTGTCGATCCGCAGCGACCTCGATCGCGAGGCCTTCCTGGCCGACTACCACGCGCTGGGCGCGCTCAACATGGCGCGCATCCTGTTCATCTTCGCCCGCCAGGTCGCCGGCTACGGCCGGCCGCGCTACGAGGCCTTCATGCCCAGGACCTGGCGCTACCTGAACCGCTGCCTGGCCGCGCCCGAACTGGCGCCGGTGAAGGGCTGGTTCGACGTCTGGGTCCCCGCAGAGGCGCGCCGGTGACGCCGGGACCCAAGCGCGCGATGGTGCTGGCCGCGGGGTTGGGCACCCGCATGCGGCCGCTCACCGACACCACCACCAAGGCGCTGATCACGGTCGGCGGAAAGGCGCTGATCGACCACGTGCTCGACCGGCTCGCCGAGGCCGGCGTGGAGGAGGCGGTGGTCAACGTCCACCATTTCGCGGACCAAGTGGAGGCCCACCTGGCGGCGCGCGCCTTCCCGCGCATCAGCATCAGCGACGAGCGGGCCGAGCTGCTGGACAGCGGCGGCGGCATCCAGCACGCCCGCCCCCTGCTGGGCGAGGACCCGATCTTCGTCGCCAACATCGATTCCATCTGGATCGAGGGGAAGACTCCGGCGCTGGAGTCGCTGAAGCGGGTCTGGGACCCCGCGAAGATGGATGTCGCCCTGCTGCTGGTCCCGCGCGGCCAGGGCATCGGCTTCGAGGGCCCGCGCGGCTTCTTCATGGACGCCGAGGGCCGGCTGACCCACTCGGCCGAGCCGGAGCCGCCGACCCCCTACGCCAACGTCGGCTTCCAGATCATCAAGCCGGAGGTGCTGGACGGGGCCGGCGAAGGCGCCTTCTCGATGGTGCCGATCTGGCGGGACCTGGCCGCCCGCGGCCGGCTCTACGGGGCGGTGATGGACGCCTTCTGGATGCACGTGGGCGACCCGGCCGCGAGGGAGGCGGCGGAGGCGCGCCTGAGATGAGCGCGGCGGCGATCTTCGGCGGCCCGGGTCCGCAGTGGTTCAGCATCCCGGCCCACCGCCCGTTCGCCGAGGATCTGGCGCGCGGCCTCTGGGAGGCGCTGATCGCCGAGGGGCCCGAAGCGCTCGCCCAGGCGGTCGTGCTGACCCCCACCCGGCGCGGCGCGCGGGCGCTGAGCGACGCCTTCCTCAAGGCCGCCGGGACCCGCGCCCTGCTGCCGCCGCAGATCCTGCCGCTGGGTGACCTCGACGAGGGCGAGCCGCCGTTCGAGCCGGGCGACCTGGCGCTCGACCTGCCGGCCGCCATCGACCCGCTGCGCCGCCGCTTCGAGCTCACCGGCCTCGTCAAGGCGCACGAGGGGCTGCTGAGCCGCGAGCTGGACGCCGTCGCCGCCCTGGAGCTGGCCGACGCCCTGGGCGGCTTCCTCGACAGCCTGCAGATCGAGGAGATCTCCGCCGCCGACGGCCTCGCCGAGCTGGTGGAGGACGACCTCGCCGAGCACTGGCGGATCTCCCGCACCTTCCTGGAGGCGGCGCTGGAGGACTGGCCCAGGCGCCTCGCCGAACTCGGCCTGGTGGACGTCAGCCAGCGCCGGGTGCAGCTGTTGCGCGCCCTGGCCGAGAAGTGGACCGCCGAGCCGCCGTCCGGACGGCTGCTCGCCGCAGGCTCGACCGGCACGGCTCCAGCCACCGCCGACCTGCTGGCGGTGATCGCGCGGGCCCCTCAGGGCTGCGTCGTGCTGCCTGGACTGGACGAACACCTGGCCGACAGCGCCTGGGCGCAGGTCGAGGAACAGCACCCGCAAGGGGCCATGAAGCGGTTGCTGGACCGCGCCGGGATCGAACGTGGCGAGGTCGCCGTCTGGCCGGCCTCCCGGCCCCACCTGCAGCTGGGCCACTGGCGGCGGCGGGTGATAAACGAGGCGCTGCGTCCGGCCGAGGCGACCGCCGACTGGCTGAACGTCATCGGCGAGCTGGCCGGCGAGGGCCCCGGCCAGCCGGGCGTCACCATCGCCCGCGGCTTCGAGGGAATGAGCCTGGTCTCCGCCCGCAGCGAAGAGGAGGCGGCCACCGTCGCCTCCCTGCTGCTGCGCGAGGCGCTGGAGACGCCGGGGATGACGGCCGCCCTGGTCTCGCCCGACCAGGCCCTGTCGCGGCGCGTCGCCGCCCGGCTGGCCCGCTGGGGCATCGCGCCGGACTCCTCGGCCGGCGAAGCCCTTGCCGGGCGCCGCTGCGGGGTGCTGGCCCACCTCTTGGCCCGCGCCGCCGCCGACCCGCTGGACCCGGTGCTGTTGCTGGGCCTGCTCAAGCATCCCTTCACCCGCCTGGGCCTGAGCCGCGAGCTGCTGGAAGCGTTGGCCGTCGCGCTCGAGGAGAATGGCCTGCGCGGCGCCCGCCCGCAGAGCTGGGAGGCGCTGGAGCGGCGGCTCGCCGGCAAGGGCGCCGACGCCTGCGATCTGTCCGTTCGGCTGCGCGCGGCGCTCGAGGGCCTGACCGCCCCCTTCTTGGACGGCCCCGCCCGGCCCGCCGCGGCGGCCGAGGCGCTGGCCCGCGCCATGGAGGCCTTCGCCGCCGACTAGACGGGCGCCACCGGCGAACTCTGGGGCGGGAACGGGGGCGAGGCGATGAGCCGGCTGCTCGCCGGGCTGATCCACGAGTCCGCCGGGCTGCCGCCCACCGGCGCCGACCGCTTCGCCGACCTGCTGGACGCCCTGATGGCCGCCGAGACGGTGCGGACCGGCGGGGCGACCCACCCGCGCCTGCGGATCCTCGGCGCCATCGAGGCCAGGCTGGTGCGCGCCGACCGGCTGATCGTCGCGGGACTCGAGGAGGGTGTCTGGCCGAAGGGCGCGCCGCTCGATCCCTTCCTGTCGCGGCCGATGCGCCGGAAGCTCGGCCTGCCGCCGCCGGAACGCCGCATCGGCCTTGCCGCACACGACTTCGCCCAGGCCGCCTGCGCCCCCGACGTCGTGCTGCTGCACGCCGAGCGGCGCGAGGGCGCGCCGGCGGTGAAGTCGCGCTGGCTGTGGCGGCTGGAGACCCTGGCCAAGGGGGCCGGCGTGGAAATCCCCGGCCGGCCGGAGCTGCTGGCCTGGGCCCGCGCCCTGGACGCCCCCGGCCCCTACTCGCCCGCGAGGCGCCCGGCGCCGGTCCCGCCGGTCGAGCACAGGCCGCGCGAGATGTTCGTCACCCGCGTGGAGACCCTGACCCGCGACCCCTACGCCGTCTGGGCGCGGGACATCCTCAAGCTCTACCCGCTCGACCGGCCCGACGAGGCGGTCGAGGCGCGCGCGCGCGGCACGGCGATCCACAAGGCCTTCGAGATCTTCTCCACCGAACACGCCGGCCCGCTGCCGGACGACGCGGCGCAGATCTTCGAAAGGCTCTATCTCGACGCCCTCGTCGAGGCCGGCATGCCCGCCGAGGCGCTGGTGCGCGAGGCGGCCCTGGCCCGCGAGGCCGCCGCCTGGGTGATCGAGCTGGAGCGCGACCGCCGCGACGGCCGCGTCATCCACATCGAGCAGCAGGGCGAGCTGACCATCGACGCGCCCGCCGGACCCTTCACGCTCAAGGCTCGCGCCGACCGCATCGAGGTCACCGCCGACGGGTTCGGCCACGTGCTGGACTACAAGACCGGCAAGGCGCCCTCGAAGAAGGAGGTTGCGACCGGGTTCTCGCCGCAGCTCACCCTGACCGCCGCCATCCTGGCCGGCGGGGGCTTCGACGGGCTGGGCCGGCCGACGCCCGGCGACCTCGCCTACCTGGAGATCACCGGCCGCAAGCCCGCCGGCAGGGTCGAGGTGCGGGCCGCCGCGGGGCCGGACGCGCAGGACGCCGCCGCCAAGGCGCTGGCGGGCCTGGCCGAGCTCGTCGCCCGCTTCGACAATCCCGCCCAGCCCTACCTCTCGCGGGTCGCGCCGCAGTTCGTGAAGGCCCGCATCAGCGACTACGACCACCTGGCCCGCGTCTTCGAATGGTCCACCAGCGGCGAGGATGGCGAGGAATGAGCCGTGTGAGGGACGCCGATGGGTGAGGTGATCCACCTGGCGGAACCCGACCCGCAGCGGCGGGCGGCGGACCCGACGCTGTCGGCCTTCGTCACCGCCAACGCCGGCTCGGGCAAGACCAAGACGCTGATCGACCGGGTGGCCCGACTGCTGCTGGCGGGCGCGACGCCGGAGACCATCCTGTGCGTCACCTACACCAAGGCCGCGGCCGCCGAGATGCAGCGGCGGCTGTTCGATCTCCTTGGCGGCTGGTCGGTGGCGAGCGACGAGACCCTGCGCGCCGACCTCGCCAAGCTGCAGGGCCGCCAGCCCTCCGACTACGATTCCAAGCACCTGTCCGAGGCCCGGGCGCTGTTCGCCCGCGCCCTGGAGACCCCGGGCGGGCTGAAGATCCAGACCATCCACGCCTTCTGCGAGAAGCTGCTGCGGCGCTTCCCGGTCGAGGCGGGCGTCTCGCCGGGCTTCAAGGTGCTGGACGATGCGGCCTCCGCCGCCGTCGCCGAGGCGGCCCGCCGGGCCGTGGCGCGCGAGGCGCTGAAGCCGGGGCTGCTGGCCGAGGCCTACGCCCGCTTCTCGGTGGCCCTGGACTTCGGCAGCTTCCAGGAAATGTTCCGGGCCTTCGAGGCCAGGCGCGGCGCCATCGCCGCCTACATCGACAAGTGCGGCGGCCTCGCCGGCGTGCCGAAGGCGGTGGCGGGGGCCTGCGGTCTCGACGGGCTGCTCGACGCCGAACAGGTGGAAGCCGAGGCGCTGTCGCCGCCCGCGATCGACGCCGCCGCCTGGCGCTGGGCCGCCGAGGGCCTCTCGAAGGGCAGCGAAAAGACCGACGTCCCTAACGGCCTGAAGGCGGCGCAGGTGGCCGAGGCCGCCGCGCGCGGCGAGAGCCGCCCCGAGCTCGTCCGCGAGATCCTGTTCACCAAGGCCGGCGAGCCGAAGAAGACCTGCGCCACCAAGCAGGTGGACCCGGCCGTCTGCGAGTTCCTGAAGGCCGAGCAGGCGCGGCTGGAAGCGGCCTTCGAGACGGCAAGGCGGGCGCGGGTGGCCGAGGACACCGTCTACGCCCTCACCCTCGCCTGGTTCTACGTGCAGGCCCACGCGGCCGAGAAAGCGCGTTCCGGCGGCCTCGACTTCGCAGACCTCATCGAGCGCAGCTGCGCCCTGCTGGCCAGTGAGCCGGCGGCGGCCTGGGTGCTCTACAAGCTGGACGGCGGCATCGACCACATCCTGGTGGACGAGGCCCAGGACACCGCGCCCGACCAGTGGCGGATCGTCCGCGCCCTGACCGGCGAGTTCTTCGCCGGCGGCGAGCGGCGCAGCGGGCAGCGGCTGGAACGCAACATCTTCGTCGTCGGCGACGAGAAGCAGTCGATCTACTCCTTCCAGGGCGCCCAGCCGGAGCTGCTGATCCACGAGTTTGAATTCCACCGGCAACGGGCGAGCGGCGCCGGCTACCGCTTCGAGCGGGTGGACCTCCTGGCCTCCTGGCGCTCAACGCCGCAGGTCCTCTCCTTCGTCGACGCGACCTTCTCCCCGCCCGAGCTGGCCGAGGCCATCCTGCCGCGCGCCTCGGCCGAGAAGATCGAGCACCGGGCGATGCGCGCCGAACACGCCGGCTGCGTCGACATCTGGCCGCTGGAGCAGGAGGCGAAGGGCGCCGAGCGCGAGGCCTGGGACGCCCCGCTCGACGCCGAGAGCGAGACCAGCGCCAACCGGCGCCTGGCCGAACGGATCGCCGCCGAGATCGCCGCCCTGATCGAGCGCGGCGATGCGGTCTTCGACCCCCGCATCGAACGGGACGACGGGGGCCGCGGCGACTGGCGGCCGGCTACGGCCGGCGACGTACTGATCCTGGTGCGCCGCCGCAAGGCGCTGTTCGAGGACATCCTGCGGGCGCTGAAGCGGCGGGGCATTCCTGTGGCCGGCGCCGACCGGCTGGCGCTGTCCGAGCACATCGCTTTCGACGACCTGCTGGCGCTGGCGCGCTTCGTCCGCTTCCCGCGCGACGAGCTGACCCTGGCGGCGCTGCTGCGCAGCCCGTTCTGCGACGTCTCCGACGACAGCCTCTACGACCTGGCTCACGGCCGCGGGCGCGAGAATCTGTGGGCCAGGCTGCGCCGGCGGGCCGACGAGCGCGACGAGTGGCGCGCGGTGCGCGACTTCCTGCAGGCCTCCCTCGACGAAGCGCAGGTGCGCCGCCCCTTCGAGTTCTACGCCCGCCTGCTGACCCTTTCGGGACCCGACGGCCGGACGATGCGCCAGCGGCTGCTGACCCGGCTGGGCGGTGAGGCCGAGGACGTGCTCGACGAGTTCCTGGCCCAGGTGCTGGCCGCCGAGGGCCGCGGGGTGCACGAGCTGGAGGGCCTGGCCGCCGCTTTCGCCGGCCTCGACATCACCGTGAAGCGCGAGATGGAGGCCGGCCGCGACGAAGTGCGGGTGATGACCGCCCACGGCGCCAAGGGCCTGGAGGCGCCGATCGTCTTCCTGCCCGAGACCACCCTGACCCGCGCCGCCCGCGGCTCTCCGCTGATGGAGACCGAGAAGGGCGGCTTCCTCTGGTGCGCCTCGGCGGCCAACGACTGCGAGGCCTCGGCCGCCGCCCGCGAGCGCCGCGCCAAGCGCGAGGAGCAGGAGGCGTACCGCCTGCTCTACGTGGCCCTGACCCGCGCCCGCGACCGGCTGGTGCTGTGCGGCCGCGCGCCGGCCGGCGCCAAGCCCGAGAACATCAAGGGCTGGTGGGGGGCGGTCGACGCCGCCTTCCGCCACGCCCACATCGAGCCGCACGTGCGCGAAGTGGCCGTGGGTGACATGGTCGTCCGCCGCTACGGCCCCGACCCGAAACAGCTCGGCAAGGCCCGCCGCGACGAGGCGGCCGCCGCGCCGCTCCCGGACTGGGCGCGCCGGAGCGCCGAGCCCGAGGCCTTCGCCCGCTACGCCCCGCCCTCGACCCTGGGGGACGAGGCCCGCGCGGCCGCCGCCTCGCCGCTGGCGATGGAGCAGGGCCTCGGCCGCTTCCGGCGCGGCGACCTGATCCACCGGCTGCTGCAGGTGCTGCCCGACGTGCCGTCGGCCGAGCGCGGGGCCGCGGCCCGCGCGCTGCTGGCCCGCGAGGGCGACCTGACCGAGGCCCAGCGGGAGGAGATGGCCGCGGCGGCGCTGTCGGTGCTGCAGGACGCGCGCTTCGCCGTGGTGTTCGGCCCGGGATCACGGGCCGAGGCGCCGATCATCGGCACGGCCGCGGCCCTGCCGGAGGGTCTGGCGATCTCCGGCCGCATCGACCGGCTGGTGGTGCTGCCGGACCGGGTGCTGGTCGTCGACTTCAAGACCAACCGGCCCTCGCCGGCGCGGATCGAGGACGCCGATCCCGCCTACATCCGCCAGATGGCGCTCTACGCCGCGGTGCTCGGCGAGGTGTTACCGGGGCGGGCGATCGAGGCCGCCCTGGTGTGGACGGATGGCCCGAAGCTGATGCCGATCCCAGAATTCCTGTTGGCCCGAAGCCTTGTCGAGCTGCGCCGTGGCGCTTGATGCCCGCGCGAGCGCCGCCTACATCGGGATCGCAAGACGCGAGGCTGCGTTCATCAGCCTTGCGAGCGAGGAGCTTTTCCGATGAGCACCGTGAAGGTCACCGACGAAACCTTCGAGCAGGAAGTCCTGAAGGCCGACAAGCCGGTCCTGGTGGACTTCTGGGCCGAATGGTGCGGTCCCTGTAAGCAGATCGCCCCTGCGCTCGAGCAGATCGCCGAGGAGCTCGCCGGGCAGGTGACCGTGGCCAAGCTCGACATCGAGGAGAGCCCGACCACCCCCTCGCGCTACGGCGTGCGCGGCATCCCGACGATGATGCTGTTCAAGGGCGGCCAGATGGCCTCGATGAAGGTCGGCGCGATGCCCAAGAACAAAATCCTGGAGTGGCTCTCCGAGGTCGGCGTCCAGAGCGTCGCCTGATCCGAGCCCTTCGACGCCCCGGCCGCCGCCGGGGCGTTTTGCTTTGTTGCGGAGGCGGCCATGAGCGACGAGCTGGACGTGGTGAACAACGCCGAGGCCGGCCGCTTCGAGGTGCAGCTGGGCGAGGACGTGGCCTTCGCCGAATACCGCCGCCTGGCCAGCGGGATCATGTTCCCGCACACCGAGGTGCCGCCCGCCTTCGAAGGCAAGGGCGTGGGCAGCAAGATCGTCCGCACCGCCCTCGAGTGGGCGCGGACCGAAGGCCAGAAGGTGATGCCCACCTGCCCCTTCGTGGCCGGCTGGATCCGCAAGCACCCCGATTATCACGACCTCGTCCAGATC
>JAQVDF010000034.1 GCA_028698405.1 Phenylobacterium sp.
TGCCCTGGCGGGCCTCGACCTCTTCCTGGAACAGGGCGCCGTCGATGGCCACGTGCGAGATCTTCGCATTCAGCGCCGCCATGGTGTTCAGCGCCTGAACCACGTCAGGGCAGTTCTGGCAGGACAGCGAGAAATAGGTCTCGAAGCGGTACTCGCCGTCGAGGGCGCGCACCTGGTCGAGGACCTCGTCCTCGTACTTCGGCGGGTGGCCGCCGACGTGCAGCAGGGCCAGCACCAGCGAGGTGAACTCGTGGCCCAGCGGGATGCCGGCGAAGCGGACGGAGACGTCGCCGCCGACCCGGTTGATGGCGAAGGAAGGCTTGCGCGGATCGTCGTCGCGGCGGACGACGGTGACCTTGTCCGAGACCTCGGCGATCTCGTCCAGCAGCTCGGCAAGCTCCCGGGACTTGGGCCCGTCGTCGAGGGACGCGGCCAGCTCGATCGGCTGCCTGATGTTCGTCAGGTAGGACTTCAGCTGCGCTCTCAGATTCGCGTCCAACATGCGAGGGCTCCGGTAAACGACGTGTCGAGGGGAAAGGTCCGGCGCCGCGCGCTGGGCGCGGCGCCGGTTCGGTCGTGCAGGAACGGGTTAGATCTTGCCCACCAGCTCCAGCGACGGAGCGAGGGTCTTCTCGCCTTCTTCCCACTTGGCCGGGCAGACTTCGCCCGGGTGCGAGGCCACGTACTGGGCGGCCTTGACCTTGCGCAGGAGCTCGGCGGCGTTACGGCCGATGCCTTCGGCGGTCACTTCCATGAACTGGATGACGCCTTCCGGGTCGATGAGGAAGGTGCCGCGGTCGGCCAGGCCCTGGCCTTCACGCATCACGCCGAAGTTGCTGGTGATGACGCCCGAGGGGTCGCCGACCATGGTGTACTGGATCTTGCCGATGGCGGGCGAGGTGTCGGCCCAGGCCTTGTGCGAGAAGTGGGTGTCGGTGGAGACCGAGTAGATCTCGACGCCCAGCTTCTGGAACTCGGCGTAGTTGTCGGCCAGGTCTTCCAGCTCCGTCGGGCAGACGAAGGTGAAGTCGGCCGGGTAGAAGAAGACCACGGACCACTTGCCCTTCAGGTCGGCGTCGCTGACCGTGATGAACTTGCCCTGCTTGTAGGCCTGGGCGGTGAAGGGCTTCACGGTGGTGTTGATCATGGACATTCGTGCACTCCCGATTTGAGGTGAGCCCCATGTAGGGCCCTCCGGCGCATTTGCAAAATTGATTATCCTGCTACGCGGCATAGACGCAGCCTATTCGCCACCAAGCCCTTGCGGGACTTGGAGAACCGCGTCGTGCGATAGCGCCGTTCCGCCTCTGTCATCCTGCGCCGACCTGTGCTCTCGTCGCGCCGGGAGGGATGTCCATGAGCAGGTATGAAGTCAGACTCGCCGGTCCGGACGATCAGGAGGCGGTGCTCGGCACGCTCATGCTGGCGTTCGGCGCGGACCCCTGCATGCGCTACGCCCTGGACACCTCGGAGCGGTTCCTTGCCGGCTTCAAGACCATGGCCACGGCGATGGGAGGCGGGGCCTTCGACTGCCAGGGGGCCTATGTCGCCGACGAGGCGGGGGCGGCGGCGCTGTGGCTCGCGCCCGGACGGCAGTCCGACGGCGAAACCATCGGAGAGCTCGTCGCCCGCATCGCTCGGCCGGAAAAGCTGGAGGTGCTGGCCCAGGTGGGCGAGCAGATGCGCGAGCATCATCCGCACGAGCCCCACTGGTATCTCGCGATGATCGGGACCGATCCCTTGCGCCAGGGCCGCGGGCTGGGTTCGGCGCTGCTGGAGGCGGCGCTTGCGCGCTGCGACGCCGAGGGCGAGATGGCCTACCTGGAGAGCTCCAACCCGGCCAACATCCCCCTCTACGAACGGTTCGGCTTTCGGGTGACCGGGGTGATCCAGCCGGCCGACTTCCCGCCGCTCGTGCCGATGGTGCGACCGGCCGGCGGCTGAGGCTTCTCAGCGCCAGCGCGCGGACCTAGATCGAAGCCTCACACCCGAGAGGAGCCGAACGCCATGACCGCCAGTCCCTGGGAACACCGCCGCGCCCCCGGCGTCGCCGACGACATCGACTTCGCCATCCGCGGCGAGGAGCTGCAGTTTCTCGAGATCGAGCTCGACCCCGGGGAGAGCGCCGTGGCCGAGGCGGGCGCCTTCGTCTGGAAGGACGCCGCGGTGGACATGACCACGGTGTTCGGCGACGGGTCGGGCGGCGCCGGCGAGTGCTTCATGGGCAAGCTGCTGGGGGCCGGCAAGCGGCTGCTCACCGGCGAGAGCCTGTTCACCACCGTCTTCACCCACCGGGGCCAGGGTAAGGAGAGGGTGGCGTTCGCCTCGCCGACGCCGGGGTCCATCCTGCCGCTGCACCTCGCCGAGCTCGGGGGCGTGCTGATCTGCCAGAAGGACAGCTTCCTGGCCGCCGCCAAGGGCGTCTCCATCGGCGTCCACTTCCAGCGCCGGGTGATGACCGGGCTGTTCGGCGGCGAAGGCTTCATCATGCAGCGCCTGGAAGGCGACGGCTGGGTGTTCGTGCAGATGGGCGGCGCCCTCGTCGAGCGGGAGCTAGCGCCGGGCGAACAGATCCACGTCGATACCGGGTGCCTGGCCGCCTACATGCCCACCGTCGACTTCGATCTGGTGATGGCCGGCGGTGTGAAGAGCGTCATCTTCGGCGGCGAGGGCCTGTTCTTCGCCCGGCTCACCGGGCCGGGGAAGGTGTGGATCCAGTCGCTGCCCTTCTCGCGCCTGGCCGGCCGGATGCTGGCCGCGGCCGGGCCCGCCGGCGGACAGAACCGGGGCGAAGGCTCGCTGCTCGGGCCGCTCGGGGACCTCATCGGCGGCAACCGCTGAGCTGCAACCGTCGCCGTCGCGGCCCGTTCCGATTGCAGCGGACAATCGGGTGAGGAGCACAGCGATGGCGATCACCAACGCCAAGGAGTACGAGGCCGCGCTGGAAGAGGCGATCCGGCTGATGGACACCCCGCCGGGCCACGAGGTGTCGGAGCCGCGCCTCATGCAGCTGTTCCAGGAAATCGAGGCCTACCGGCCGACCTTCAGCGCCTCGGCGACCAGCCACGGCGAGGCCCTGTCGGCGCGCGCCACCGAGCTGGTGCTGCAGGCCACGCGGCTGAAGCGGCGCTGTGACGAGCGCGAGCCGTCCCGCTGGACGAGTTTCCCCACCGACGGGCACGGGATCGGCCCCACGACCGGCGTCTGAGCCGCTCCGCCCATTTCGGGTAGCCGCCGCGCACAAGCGCCCCGGCCGGGCGCCGGCCGGCCCAAGTTTGGCCCCGGTTCGGGTCGAGATCAGATCTGCGGCTGCGCCGTGACCTGCCGCCGAACGCGCACCCGGCGGCCCCGGGACAAGGGTCGGGCGCAATCGATCGACGAGACTTGTGGCGTGACCGCGGGCGCGGCGTAGGCCGGCGCCCGCGTCGGGATTCTGCGGCCGAGCGGCGGAGGGCGAAGAGGGAGATGGCGACGACGACCGGCAGGCTCGCGGCCCCCAGCGTCCGGGTGCGGGGCCGCAGCTTCATGGCCCTGATCATCACCCCCGAGTTTCCGATGTCGGAGTGGTTCGCGGCGCTGGACGCGCAGATGCGCGGCTCGCCCGAGCTGTTCGCCGGACGCCCGATGGTCGCCGACCTGTCGGACGCCGCCGTCGCGGGGCCCGACGCGGCGCTGGTGGTGCTGGACGGCCTGGAGGCCCGCGGCCTGCGCATCGTCGGCGTCGAGGGCGTCGATCCGCGCGTGCTGGCCCGGACCCGCTGGGAGCGGCTGGCCACCTCGCTGCACGGCCGCGACCTCGTCCAGCCGCGCGAGGCGCCGCCTCAACCCGTAGCGGCCCCGCCGCCCGCGCCCTCGCTGCTGATCGAGGAGACCGTCCGCTCCGGCCAGGTGATCGACTTCGAGTCCGGCGACGTGACCATCGTCGGGGCCGTCGCGTCGGGCGCCGAGGTGATCGCCGGCGGCTCGATCCACATCTACGGCCCGCTGCGCGGCCGGGCCATCGCCGGGCTTCGGACCGGCGAGGCGGCCCGCATCTTCTGCCGCCGCCTGGAGGCCGAGCTGGTCGGCGTCGCCCGGCTGTTCCGCACCGCCGAGAACTGGGGCCCCGAGCTGCACGGCAAGGCCGTGCAGGTGCGGTGCGACCGCCAGTCCCTCCGCCTCTCGCTGCTCGACTGAATTCAAGGGAGCCGTATTCGATGTCCAAGGTCGTCGTCGTCACGTCGGGCAAGGGAGGGGTGGGCAAGACCACCTCCTCGGCCGCCCTCGGGGCCGCCCTGGCCCAGGCCGGCCAGAGCGTCGTGGTGGTGGATTTCGACGTGGGCCTGCGCAACCTCGACCTGGTGATGGGGGCCGAGCGGCGGGTGGTCTTCGACCTGGTCAACGTCGTCCAGGGCGACGCCAAGCTTCCCCAGGCGCTGATCCGCGACAAGCGGCTGGAGACCCTGTGGCTGCTGCCGGCGTCGCAGACCCGCGACAAGGAGGCGCTGACCGAGGACGGCGTCGAGAAGGTGATGGACGGGCTGCGCGCCCGCTTCGACTGGATCATCTGCGACAGCCCCGCCGGCATCGAGAAGGGCGCGACGCTGGCCATGCGCTTCGCCGACCAGGCGGTGGTGGTGACCAATCCCGAGGTCTCCTCGGTGCGCGATAGCGACCGGATCATCGGCCTGCTGGACTCCAAGACCCGCCGCGCCGAAGGGGGCGAGAAGCTGGAGAAGCAGCTGCTGCTCACCCGCTACGACCCGGCTCGCGCGGCCCGCGGCGAGATGATGAAGGTCGAGGACGTGCTGGAGATCCTGGCCATCCCGCTGCTCGGCATCGTCTCCGAGAGCGCCGACGTGCTGACCGCCTCCAACCTCGGCTTCCCGGTCACCCTGCACAATCCGGCCTCGCCCGCGGCCCGGGCCTATGCCGACGCCGCCCGGCGGCTGATGGGCGAGGAGGTCACCGTCACCACGCCCAAGGAGAAGAAGGCGGGCCTGTTCGGCCGGCTGTTCGGCAAGCGGGTGGCGGCGTGAGCTTCCTCAACTTCTTCAACCGCAACCGGTCCGCGCCCGTGGCGCGCGAGCGGCTGCAGGTGCTGCTGGCCCACGAGCGGGCGTTCGCCGGCCGCAGCGACCTGGCCGAGCGCCTGCAGAAGGAAATCCTCGCCGCCATCGCCAAGCACATCCCCATCGAGGGCGACAAGGTGGTGGTCCGGCTGGAACGTGGCGAACAGGTCTCCACCCTGGAGATCGACATCGAGGTCCCGGAGCAGGCCCTGGCGCGGTAGCGGCCTTCCCCTACCGCCAGTCGTCCGGCCCGGGCGGGGGCATGGGCGGCTCGTCGGAGCGGGTCCAGAACCAGCCGGTGTGGCCAGTTGCAGTCGAGCACCCAGGTCGGCGGCCGGGCGATCACGAAGCGGACGGCGGTGCAGTGGCAGGCGGCGCGGATCATCCCGGCGCGACTCCGGCCCGCCGCGACCTCATTGGAAGGCGATCTCGGCCGCCGCCCTGACCTCGGCGAAGCCCGAACCCAGGGTCTGGTTGTGGTGGGCGACGATGTCGGCCGCGCGGAGGGCGGGGCTGTCGAAGGTCGAATGGCCGTCGGCCGCTAGCCGCACGCGATAGCGCCGCTCGACCGCGCCCCTCACTGCGGTGTCCACGCAGAACTCGGTCTGCATGCCGCAGATCACCAGCCCGTCCACGCCCGCCGCCTTCAGCCGCGCGTCAAGGTCGGTGTCCAGGAAGGCGCTGCACTTCTCCTTGACGATCACCGGCTCGCCGGGCGCGGGCGCCAGCGCCGGGTGCAGCGCAAAGCCCGGCTGGCCGGGGGCCAGGGGATCGCCCGCCTCTCCGGCGTGCTGGACGAAGAGCACGGGCGCCCCGGCTGCGCGGGCGCGACCGATCAGCTCGACGATCCGCCGGACCATCGCCTCGCCGTCGTGCGGCGGATATTCGGGGAAGGCGAACATCCCCTGCTGCACGTCGATCACCAGCAGCGCGTCCATGGCGCCATCTGACGGCGCCCGGGCCACGTTCGGCAAGCGCCGCTGCTGATTTTGAGAACCATTCGCATTTTCTGTTGACGGCTGCGCTTGCGCTGCTATTGCGAGGCGTTCTCAGTAATTGGGCGGGTTGGATGATGTTTGCCAGAGCGCCGCAGGTGATCGCGGCAGGTGTTGCGGCGGGGGTCGTCTCGCTGGGGGCTGCGGGAACGGCTTCGGCGGACGACGCGGGGCCGCCGACCGAGGTCGAGGGCGTGGTGGTCACCGCCGCGGGCTACGAGCAGAAGGTCGTCGAGGCGCCGGCCAGCATCAGCGTGATCGCGCGCGACGACATCCAGCAGATGCGCGCCTCCAGCTTGGCCGAGGTGCTGAGCTCTGTCGAGGGCGTGGACGTCGGCGGTTCGGTCGGCAAGAGCGGCGGCCTCGACATCTCCATCCGCGGCATGGCCTCGGACTACACCCTGATCCTGATCGACGGCCGCCGCCAGAACACCGCCGGCAGCGTCACGCCCAATGGCTTCGGCGAGACGGCGACCAGCTTCCTGCCTCCGGTCAGCGCCATCGAGCGGGTCGAGGTGGTGCGCGGCCCGATGTCGACCCTCTACGGCTCGGACGCCATGGGCGGGGTGGTCAACATCATAACCCGGCGGACCTCCGACGTCTGGACCGGCTCGGTCTCGGCCAACCGCACCTTCCAGACCGACGAAGAGTTCGGCGACCTGTGGGGCGGCGACTTCTACGTCACCGGCCCGTTGGGCTCGGCGCCGCTGACGCTGGCCCTGCGCGGCCGTTACGCCGAGCGCGAGGAGTCCAAGCTGACCTTCGTCGGCGTGGACGGGGCCCCCTCGCCGGTCACAGGCTTCGGCCGCAGCGCGACCGCCTCGGAAATCTGGAGCCTGGGCGGCCGGCTGGGCCTGATCGCCTTCGAGAATCACGACGTTTGGCTGGACGTCGATGTCGCCCGCCAGTGGTACGACAACTCGCGCGGCCAGATGGGCACGAACACCACGGCCGGCGGCTATGCGAACGCGCTCGAGTTCAATCGCGATCAGTACCTGCTGGCCCACAACTGGCGCCTGCCCTTCGGGACGCTGGAATCCACCCTCTCGCAGGGCGTGACCGAAACCATCGGCCGGCTCATTCCCCAGGGCGTGCCGGGCGCCGGCGGGCCGCGCGAGCTGAAGTCCACCAACACCATCTTCGACACCAAGCTGTTCACCGGCTTCGGCGACCACACCCTGACGGTCGGCGGCCAGTACTGGGACGCCGAAATGGTCGACGGAGTCGCCCCCGAGACCTTCGAGCACGTGCAGTGGGCGGTGTTCGCGGAGGACACCTGGCGGATCAACGAGACGCTGGCGCTGACCGTCGGCGCACGCCACGACGATCACTCCAAGTTCGGAGCCCACTTCAGCCCCCGCGCCTACCTGGTGTGGAACCCGAACGACGCCTGGACCGTGAAGGGCGGGGTCAGCAAGGGCTTCAAGACCCCGCGGCTCGAACAGCTCGCCGAAGGCATCAACGGCTTCGGCCAGCAGGGCCGCCTGCCGCTGCTCGGCACGCCCACCCTGCAGCCGGAAACCAGCGTCTCCTCCGAGCTGGTGGTCTACTACGACGCCGGCGGCCGGCTGACCGCCCAGGCGACGCTGTTCCACAACGAGTTCAAGGACAAGATCGCGACTGGCCAGCCGGTGGCCAACTGCACCTTCGGCCTGACCCGGGCGCAGTACGACGCCGGCGCCTATCCGACCACCGGCTGCATCGACGTCGGCTTCTGGCCCAACCATGCGACCTTCGGCCAGAGCATCAACATCGACGAGGCGGTCACCCGCGGGGTGGAGGCCTCGGTCCGCTTCGAGCCCACCGATGCCTGGACGCTGTCGGCCAACTACACCTTCACGGAGAGCGAGCAGAAGAGCGGCGCCTCCAAGGGCCGCCCGCTCACCGACACCCCCAAGCACATGCTGAACGGGCGGATCACCTGGCGGCCTACCGAGCGGCTGACCGGCTGGCTGAGCGGCGAGTACCGCAGCGAGCGGTTCCGCGGCGACGGCGCGGCGCGCGACGCGCTCGGCGACTTCAAGGCTTACGAGCTGTTCCACCTGGGCGGCTCGTACCAGCTGACCGACAAGGTCCGGCTGAACGCGGCGATCTACAACCTGTTCGACAAGGACTTCGTGCGTCTGCTGCCCTATGGGTCGCCGGTGCAGTATGCGCCCGAGTATACGAACAACCAGGAGCCGCGGCGGCTCTGGGTGGGGGTGAATGTCGAGTTCTGAGGCTGTCGACCAGCTGGCCGAGCGGGCGCGGGCCAAGAAACGCGCCCAGACGCGGGCGGCCATCCTGCGCCAGACCGTGCGCTGGCACTGGATCAGCGCCGCCATCTGCCTGGTCGGCATGCTGCTGTTCGCGATCACCGGCGTGACGCTGAACCACGCCGGGGCGATCGAGGGCTCGCCAAAGCGCATCGAGCGCGCGGCCGAGGCGCCGGAACCGGTCGTGCAGGCCCTGCGCGCAGCGGGCGAGGGCGCGCTGCCGGCGGAAGCCCGTCGCTGGGCGGGCGAGGCGCTGGACGTGCGCATTCCCGCGTCCGCGCCGGTGGAGTGGTCCGAGGAGGAGGCCTATGTCGCCCTGCCGGGCCCCGGCTCCGACGCCTGGGTGAGCATCGACCTGGGCAGCGGCGAAGCGCTCTACGAGCGCACTGACCGTGGTCCGGTCGCCTACCTCAACGACCTGCACAAGGGCCGCAACACCGGTGCGGCGTGGAGCTGGTTCATCGACATCTTCGCGCTCGGCTGCGTGGTGTTCTGCGTGACCGGCCTGATCCTGCTGCAGATGCACGCCCACGCCCGGCGCACGACCTGGCCGCTGGTGGCGGCGGGGCTGATCATCCCCCTGCTGCTCGCCCTGTTCCTGATCCATTGAGGTAAGCGTCCCATGCGGATTCCGCGACTTCCGTTGTTCACCACGGCCATCGCCGGCGCCGCGGCCGCGCCCGCCGCTGCGAGCGCGGCCGAGCTGCAGGTCAGCGTCGAGATCCCCCGGCTGACCGTCGCCGAGTACCACCGCCCCTACGTGGCGCTGTGGATCGAGAAGCCGGACCAGACCGCAGTGAAGACGCTGGCCGTCTGGTACGACACCAAGCTGAAGGCCAACGAGGGCGCGACCTGGCTGAAGGACATGCGCACCTGGTGGCGCCGCGCCGGTCGCTCGATGACCATGCCGGCCGACGGGATCAGCGGCCCGACCAAGGCTCCCGGCAAGCACCAGCTGACTTTCGGCGCGGCCCAGCTCGGGGCGCTGCCGCCCGGCCAGTACAATCTGGTCGTCGAGGCCGCCCGCGAGGTCGGCGGCCGTGAGGTGGTCAAGGCGCCCTTCACCTGGCCCGCGTCCGGCGGCGCCAAGACCAGTTCGGCCAAGGGCGCCAGCGAGCTCGGCGCCGTCACCGTCACCGTCAAACCCTAGAGAGGATCGCCCCCATGGCAGACCTTCGCTCCGCCGCCGGCCTCGCGCTCGGCCTCGCCGCCCTGCTCGCCGCGCCGTCCGCCCAGGCGCACCGGATGTGGATGACCCCTTCGGCGACCGTACTGTCGGGCGAGGAGGCCTGGGTGACGGTGGATGCGGCGGTGTCCAACACCCTGTTCCACCCGGACCATGTGCCGATGCGGCTGGACGGGGTGACGGTGGTGGCCCCCGACGGCTCGAACCAGGCGCCGGAGAACCCCTCCACCGGCAAGTACCGTTCGGTGTTCGACGCGCGCCTCGCCAGGCCCGGAACCTACAAGATCGTTTCGACCACCGAGGGGGCGATGGCCTCGTACAAGGTCGGTGGGGAGACCAAGCGCTGGCGCGGCCCGGCCGCCGAGCTGAAGGCCGCCATCCCCGAAGGCGCCG
>JAQVDF010000035.1 GCA_028698405.1 Phenylobacterium sp.
CCCCGACCTGATGTTCGTGATCGACACCAACAAGGAAGCCATCGCCATCCAGGAAGCCCGCAAGCTGGGCATCCCGGTGATCGCCATCCTCGACACCAACTGCGATCCGGACGGCATCACCCTGCCGATCCCGGGCAATGACGACGCGGCCCGCGCCATCCAGCTCTACTGCGACCTGATGGCCGATGCGATCCTCGACGGCCTGGCCGCCGGCCAGGTAGCGGCGGGCGTCGACATCGGCGCGGCCGAGGCGCCGATCGAGCCGGCCCTGGCTGCCGAACTGGCCCCCGAGGAACCGGCGCCGGCCGCTGACGCGGGCGCCGAGCAGGCCAGCGAACAGCCGGCGGGCTGAGCGCCACAAGACCGAGGGCGGGGCCATGCGGGCCCCGCCGCACCGCTAACCTTTTGAAGGAGCCGACCATGGCGGAGATCACCGCTCAGCTGGTCAAGGACCTGCGCGAGAAGTCCGGCGCGGGCATGATGGACTGCAAGAAGGCCTTGCAGGAGAACAACGGCGACCTCGAAGCGGCCATGGACTGGCTGCGCACCAAGGGCCTGTCCAAGGCCGCCAAGAAGTCCGACCGCGCGGCCGCCGAGGGCGTCGTGGCCGGCCTCCTGTCGGCCGACGGCAAGACCGGCGTGATGATCGAGCTCAACTCCGAGACCGACTTCGTCGCCAAGAACGAGAAGTTCCAGGACGCCGCCCGCCAGATCGCCCAGGTCGCGTTGGAGATCGAGGGCGTCGAGGCCATCTCGCAGGCCAAGACCGCCTCGGGCGAGGTCGTGTCCGATCTGGTCACCAACCTGATCGCGACCATCGGCGAGAACATGCGTCTGCGCCGCTCGGTCCGCCTGAGCGTCGATCAGGGCGCCGTCGCACTCTACCTGCACAACGTGGCCGGCGAGGGCGTCGCGCGCCTCGGCGTGCTGGTGGCGCTGGAGAGCGCGGGCGATCCGGCCGTTCTGAAGGACGTGGGCCGCCGCATCGCGATGCACGTGGCCGGCACGCCGACCCCGCCGCTGGCGCTCAACTCCGACGAGCTCGACCCCGAGGTCGTCGCAAAGGAGCGCGAGATCCAGACCCAGACCGCGATGGAATCGGGCAAGCCCCGCGAAATCGCCGAGAAGATGGTCGAGGGCCGGATCCGCAAGTGGCAGGAAGAGGTCGTGCTGCTGAAGCAGCCGTTCGTCATGAACCCCGACCAGACGATCGAGCAGCTGATCGCCGAAACCGCCAAGCAGGTCGGCTCGCCCGTGACGGTGAAGGGCTTCGTCCGCTTCGCGCTCGGCGAAGGCGTGGAGAAGAAGTCCGAGGCGGACTTCGCCGCCGAAGTGGCCCAGCTCACCGGCCAGGCGTAGCGCCGCCCAAACCTCGCGCTATAAGGGCGCGGCGCGGTTCGACGCGCTGCGCCCTTTCGCTATTCTGAAGCCCCCCTGACTCGGAGCCGCGATGCCCGCCGACCCGCCCCGCTACAAACGCATCCTGCTGAAGGTTTCCGGGGAGGCCGGGGCCGGCGGCGAGGGTTTCGGAATCGATCCCAAGACCCTTGAGCGGGTCGCCGCGGACATCGCCGAGGTGGTCCGCGAGGGCATCGAGGTGTGCCTGGTGATCGGCGGCGGCAACATCTTCCGCGGCGCCATCCTGGCCGAGAGCGGCATGGAGAGAGCCAGCGCCGACTACATGGGCATGCTGGCCACGGTGATGAACGCGCTCGCCCTGCAGGCCAGCCTGGAGAAGATCGGCGTCTACACCCGCGTGCAGTCGGCCATCCCGATGGCCGCGATCTGCGAGCCCTACATCCGCCGCCGGGCCCTGCGGCACCTGGAGAAGGGCAGGGTGGTGATCTTCGCCGCCGGCCTCGGCGCGCCGTTCTTCACCACCGACACCCCGGCCGCGCTTCGCGCCGCCGAGATGGGCTGCGATGCGCTGTTCAAGGGCACCAGCGTGGACGGCGTCTACACCGCCGACCCCAAGAAGGATCCGACGGCCACCCGCTACGACCGGCTGAGCTACCAGGACGTGCTGGCCAAGGACCTCAAGGTGATGGACGCTTCGGCTATCGCCCTGATGCGCGACAACCACATCCCGATCGTCGTCTTTTCGATCCGCGAGCGGGGCAACCTGCTCAAGGTGCTGAAGGGCGAGGGGGTCTACACCACCATCGCCTGAGGGGAGCGGCGTTTCGGCATCGCAAGCCGCGCGTTTTATCCATAGGTTCTAGAAAGTCGCCCGGTTCCTGCACCGAAGCTGCACACCTTCGGCCCCGGACCGGTCTATAGCTCGCAAGACGTGAGGAGCGCTCATGGCCACCGTCGAGAAACCGGTGCTTTCGAAGTACAAGGATCGCATGGACAAGGCGATCGCTGTCCTGAAGGAGGAGTTCGCCAGCCTCCGCACGGGGCGCGCCTCGTCCAGCCTGCTCGACCAGGTGCAGGTGGAGGCCTACGGCTCCACCGTGCCGCTCAATCAGGTGGCCGCCGTCAGCGTGCCCGAGCCTCGTATGATCGTGGTCAACGTCTGGGACCGCGGCACCGTGGTCTCGGTCGAGAAGGCCATCCGCGCCTCGGAACTGGGCCTCAACCCCGTGGTCGACGGCCAGAGCCTGAGGATCCCGATCCCGCCGCTCACCGAGGAGCGCCGCCGCGAGCTGGCCAAGCTGGCCGGCAAGTATGCGGAGCAGCAGCGGGTCGCCGTGCGAAACATCCGCCGCGAAGCCAACGACGACCTGAAGAAGGCCGAAAAGGCCGGCGCCATCAGTCAGGACGAACTGAAGCGGATGGAGGCCGAGGTTCAGAAGATCACCGACCAGGAGATCAAGCTGATCGACGAAGCCTTGAAAACCAAAGAGCAAGAGATCATGCAGGTCTGAAGCCCCGCCAAGGGCTTCCCCGGAAAAAGGACGAGTGCGCCATGGCCGGCGGCAAACGTGGAGAGCCGAAAGGCGCCCCTTCGGGTGACGCCGGCGTGGGACAGGCTCTGCACGTCGCGATCGTGATGGACGGCAATGGCCGGTGGGCCAAGCGGCGCGGGCTGCCCCGCACGCTCGGCCATCGGGCCGGCGTGGAGTCGCTCAAGCGCACGGTTTCGGCTGCGCCGGAACTCGGCGTGCGTTGGCTGACCGTGTTCGGCTTCTCCACCGAGAACTGGAGCCGGCCCGCCGCCGAGGTGGCCGAGCTCATGGCGCTCCCCAAGCGCTACTTCGAGACCGACCTGGCCCGCCTCGAGAGGGAAGGTGTCAGGGTGCGGGTGCTGGGCCGCCGCGAGGGGCTGGCCGAGGATCTGGTGCAGATCATCGACGAGGCCGAACGCCGGACCGCGCACAACGACCGCTTCTTCCTGCAGGTGGCGTTCAACTACGGGGGCCAGGCCGACATCGTCGATGCGGCGCGCCGCTTCGCGCAGGATGTCGCCGAGGGTCGGGCCAAGCCAGAGGACCTGACCGAGCAGGCGTTCGGCCGGCTGCTGTCGACCGGCGACCTGCCCCCGCCGGACCTGGTCATCCGGCCGTCCGGCGAGCAGCGGCTGTCCAATTTCCTTCTCTGGGAGTCGGCCTACGCCGAGTTCGTCTTCCAGGACGTGCTGTGGCCCGACTACGGGTTCGAGCACCTCAAGGCGGCCATCGAGATCTTCCAGACGCGCGAGCGGCGGTACGGCGGCGCCGTAGCCGATGATGTGCTTGCCGCAGGCTAGACGTTTCGACTGGTCGAACCTGGGCGTACGGGCGGTCTCGACCCTCGTGCTCGTCCCGTTGGTGCTGGCCGCCGTCTGGCTGGACGGCCCGTGGTACCTGCTGCTGATGAGCGTGGGGGTGGCGCTGCTGGCCATCGAATGGGGCCAGATGACGGCGCCCCAGGCCCCGGTGCGCATCGCTGCGGCGGTGACTGCGGCGGTGCTGGCCTGCCTGTTCATCGTCTATCACGGGCACACGGCGGTCGCCTGGATGGCGATGGTGATCGGCGCCGCGGCCGCGGCCCTGGTGGCCCGTGGCGTGGCCGAGCGGCCCGCTGACGCCGCCTTCGGCGTGGTCTACATCGCCGTGCCGTCGGTCTGCCTGATCTGGCTGCGCGACAAGCCGGAAGGCATGTGGTGGACCTACCTCCTGTTCGCGGTCACCTGGGCGGCGGACATCTTCGCCTTCCTGGTCGGCAGCAGTCTCAAGGGCCCGAAGCTGTGGCCCAGGTTTTCGCCCAACAAGACCTGGTCGGGCTTCGTCGGCGGCCTTGCCGGCTCGATGATCGTCGGCGGGGCGGTAGCGACCCTGACCCCGCTTCACCTGGGACTGCCGGCTGCGGCGGTCATCGGTCTGGCCGGCGGGGCGGCTACCATGGCGGGCGACCTCTGGGAATCGATGTTGAAGCGCCGCTTCGGCGTGAAGGACTCCGGCGACCTGATCCCCGGCCATGGGGGCTTGCTGGACCGGGTGGACGGGCTGATGTTCGCCGCCGTGGTGCTGGCCGCCGCACGATTGATGGATTTCGGATGGCATTGAACCTGCCGCGGCGCGTCAGCGTCCTGGGATCGACGGGGTCGGTGGGCGTCTCGACCCTCGACCTGTTCGACAAGGCCGCCGTCGAGGTGGAGGTGGTCGCCCTGACCGCCGGCCGCAACGTCGAACGGCTGGCCGAGCAGGCGCTGCGCTGGCGACCGCAGCTGGCGGTGATCGAGAACGAGGCGGCGCTGCCGGAACTGCGCGAGCGGTTGAAGGGCTCGGGCATCGAGGCCGCCGCGGGCGCCGCCGCGGTCGCCGACGCCGCCTCCGCCGACGTGCAGTGGGTGATGAGCGCCATCGTCGGCTTCGCGGGGCTCGCCCCGACCCTTCAGGCCGCCCGCGCCGGCGCCGTCGTCGCCCTGGCCAACAAGGAGAGCCTGGTCTGCGCGGGCCCTGCGCTGCTGCGGACCGCGAAGCTGGCCGGCGGGGCCGTCGTGCCGGTGGATTCCGAGCACTCGGCGATCTTCCAGGTTCTGGACCCGAGCTGCGCCCAGCACGTGAGCCGGCTGATCCTCACGGCTTCCGGCGGGCCGTTCCGCAGGGCCAGCCTCGAAGAGATGCGCCACGCGACGCCCGAGAAGGCGCTGGCTCACCCGAACTGGAGCATGGGCGCCAAGATCTCGATCGACTCGGCGACGATGATGAACAAGGGGCTGGAGGTGATCGAGGCCGCCTATCTGTTCTCCATGGCCCCCGAGCGGATCTCGGTGCTGATCCACCCGCAGTCGATCGTGCACAGCATGGTCGAGTACGCCGACGGCTCGACCCTGGCCCAGCTCGGCCCGGCGGACATGCGCGCACCCATCGCCTGCGCATTCGCCTGGCCCGACCGGCTGCCCTGGCCGGCGCCGCAGCTCGACCTGGTGCGCGATGGGCCGCTGTCGTTCGAGGACCCGGACCTTGAGCGGTTTCCGGCGCTGTCGCTGGCCAAGCAGGCGCTGGTCGCCGGGCGGGGCGCGCCGGCCGCCCTGAACGCCGCCAACGAAGTGGCCGTCGGGGCTTTCCTTGACCGGAAGATCGGCTTTCTCGATATTGCCGCCACCGTGGCCGAGACGTTGGAGCGCATGGAGCGGACGGGCGCGCTGACAACCGACGGCGACGACGCGCTGGAGTGCGCCAGATCGACCAATGCGACGGCGCGCCACGTGGCCGATGGGGTCATCACGGGGCTAGGCGCGCCCTAGGCCCGATGGAGTAAGTCCGCCTGATGCTCGACATCCTGCAAACCGCCGCCTTCTACGTGGTGCCCTTCCTGCTGGTGCTGGGGCTGGTGGTCACCGTCCACGAACTGGGCCACTTCTGGGCGGCGCGGGCGCTGGGGATGAGCGTCGAACGCTTCTCGCTGGGCTTCGGCAAGGCCATCGCCCAGTGGACCGACAAGTCCGGCGTAGAGTGGCGCATCGGCTGGCTGCCCCTCGGCGGCTACGTGAAGTTCTCCGGCGACGAGAACGAGGCCAGCGTTCCCGACCAGGACCACCTGGACGCCCTGCGTCGCGAGCTGATCGCGCGCGGCGACGAGAAGGCGCTGAACACCTACTTCCAGTTCCGGCCGGTGTGGCAGCGCGCCGTGGTCACCGCGGCCGGGCCGCTGTCCAACTTCGTGCTGGCGATCGTCATCTTCGCGGCCATCGCCTTCGCGGTCGGCGAGCCCTACACGCCGGCGCGGGTCGGCGGGGTGGTGCCGAACTCGGCCGCCGCCGAGGCGGGCTTCCAGCCGGGCGACCTGGTGCTGGCCGTCGATGGCGATCCGATCGACCGCTTCCAGGAACTGGAGGTGGCGATCAAGCTGCGCTCGGACACCCGCACCGCCTTCCTGGTCGAGCGGGCAGGAGAGCGGATTACGCTCATGGCCACCCCCCGCCGGCAGGAGATCGTCAATCCGCTCGGCCGGACCGACCGGCTGGGCGTGCTGGGAATCCGCAGCGACACGGCTCTCGAGCTGAAGCGCTACGGGCCCGTCGAGGCCGTGGGCCGGGGCGTGGCCCAGACCTCGGAAACCATCGAGACCACCCTGTTCTACCTGGGGCGGCTGTTCACCGGCCGCGAAGGCCCCGAACAACTCAGCGGCCCGCTCGGCATGGCCCATCTGTCCGGCGATCTCGCCAAGCTGACCCGCGAGCAGGCGCCCGACACGGAGAGCTTCCTGCTCAACCTCGGTCTTCGGATGGTCAATCTGGCGGCTGTAATCTCGGTGGGAATCGGGTTCATCAACCTGCTGCCGATCCCGGTGCTGGATGGGGGGCATCTGCTGTTCTATGCCTACGAAGCGCTCGCTCGCCGCCCTCTTGCCGCCAAGGTTCAGGCCGTAGGCTACCGTGCAGGTCTTGCGCTGGTGCTCGGATTGATGTTGTTCGCCACCTGGAACGATCTGCAGCGCCTGCGTGTGTTCTCAATCCTCGGCGGCCTGGGCACCTAAGCGCCCGGCTCCTCTTCCAGTGACGGCTGACCTGATGCAACGATCCCGCGCCCGTAGCGCCGCGCTCGCCTCCGGACTGGCGGTGCTCTGCGCCTCGACCGCTCTGACCGCGCCGACCCTGGCCTTCGCCCAAGAGCCCCCCGCGCCGCCCGCGGACGCCACCCAGCCGACGGAACCGGTCCAGGCCGAAGGCGCCGGCGTGGTGAACCGCATCATCGTCCAGGGCAACGAGCGGATCGAGCAGAGCACCGTGCTCTCCTACCTGCCGATCCAGCAGGGCGAGCCGGTAGACGCGGCCAAGATCGACACCGCCCTTAAGGCGCTGTTCCGCACCGACCTGTTCGCCGACGTGCGCATCGATTTCGTGAACGGCGACCTGGTCGTCAACGTGGTCGAGAACCCGATCATCAACCGGGTCATCTTCGAGGGGAACAAGGGCCTCAAGGAAGACAAGCTGCGGGGCGAGGTGAGCGTGCGTCCGCGCGGCATCTTCACCCGCGCCCGCGTGCAGCAGGACGTGCAGCGGATCATCGAGCTCTACCGCCGTTCGGGCCGCATCTCGGCCCAGGTGGAGCCGAAGGTCGTCGAACTGCCCCAGAAGCGCGTCGACCTGATCTTCGAGATCGACGAGGGCCCCAAGAGCGGCATCCTGCGGGTCAACTTCCTGGGCAACCAGGAGTTTTCGGACAACGACCTGCGCGACGTCGTCGTGACCGAGCAGAGCGCCTGGTACAAGTTCTTCTCCAGCAACGCCAACTACGACCCGGACCGGCTGGAGTACGACAAGGAGCAGCTGCGCAAGCACTACCGCAACCGCGGCTTCTACGACTTCCGGGTGGTCTCCGCGGTGGCCGAACTCGCCCCCGACAAGAACGGCTTCGTGGTCACCTACACCCTCGACGAGGGGCCCGAGTACGCGTTCGGCAAGGTCTCCGTGGAGACCGAGCTTGAGCGTCTCAACAAGGAGGCGCTGACCGCCCTCCTGCCGATCCGCACCGGCCAGACCTACCAGGACGAGGCGATCGAGCAGGCCACCGACTCGCTGACCTTCGCGGCCGGCGCCGCCGGCTTCGCCTTCGTGGACGTGCGCCCGCGCTACACCGCCAATCCGGAGACCCGGACGGTGGACGTCACCTTCCAGGTCCGCGAGGGGCCGCGCGTCTACGTCGATCGCATCGACATCGTCGGCAACACCCAGACGCTGGACCACGTGATCCGGCGCGAGATGAACGTCGTCGAGGGCGACGCCTACAACCGCGTGCTGGTCGACCGCTCGCGCAACCAGATCCGGGCGCTGGGCTTCTTCAAGGAGGTCGCGATCGAGGAGCTTCCGGGCTCCGCGCCGGACCGGACCACCCTGCAGGTGCGGGTCGAGGAGCAGCCCACCGGCGAGCTCTCGTTCAGCGCCGGCTACAGCTCGGTGGACCAGCTCGTGCTCGACCTCGGCGTCACCCAGCGCAACTTCCGCGGCCGCGGCCAGGACCTGCGCGCGCGGATCTCGGTTGGCTCGTACCGGCAGATCGTCGACTTCTCGTTCACCGAGCCGCGCTTCCTGGGCCGCGACCTGCGCGCGACCCTCGACCTCTACCACTTCCGCCAGGACTATTCGGAGTTCCAGTCCTACACCACGGCGGCGACCGGCGGCGGCGTGCGCTTCGGCTTCCCGATGACGCTGAACTCGTTCGGCTCGGTGCGCTACACCTTGCGCCACGACTCGGTCGAGATCCCGTCCGGCCTGTGCAACAGCGCCTTCGTCTCGCGGGTGTTCTGCGAGCAGGAAGGCGACTACCTGACCTCGCTGGTGGGCTACACGTGGCGTTGGGACAAGCGGAACGACCCGGTCGTGCCGACCCGGGGCTTCTACACCACCGTCAGCCAGGACTTCGCCGGCCTTGGCGGCGACGTGAACTACCTGCGGACCGAGCTGGACGGCGCCTGGTACCACGGCTTCAACAAGGACTTTAAGCTCAGCCTGTCGGGCACCGCCGGCTACATCACCGGCTTCGGCTCCGAGCGCATCCGGATCAACGACCGGTTCTACAAGGGCGGCAACAACTTCCGCGGCTTCGAGACGGCCGGCGTCGGCCCGCGCGACCTGACCGGCGGCCTCAACGAGCCGCTGGGCGGCAAGGCCTATGCGATCGGGACCGTGGAGCTGGAGATCCCGACCTTCATCCCCGAGCAGTACGGCATCAAGGCCGCGCTGTTCAGCGACTTCGGCACCGTTGGCATGCTCGACGACGAAGAGCTCTACTATCGCCCGGGCGACCTCGACTGCCTGAGCCCGACCATTCCGGATCCGGCCAATCCCGGCAGCATCCTGCCGAACCCGGCGACGCCGGGGGCCCGCAATACCTGTATCCGCGACGACCTGTCCCTGCGCGCCTCGGCGGGTATCAGCATATTCTGGCGTTCGCCGATGGGACCGATCCGGTTCGACTTCAGCCAGATTTTGGCCAAAGAAGACTACGACAAGACCGAAACCTTCCGGTTCTCCACCTCAACCAGGTTCTAATTTCATGAAAATCCAGTCCATCGTGGCGAGCGCCTGCATCGCGGCGCTTGGCTTCACCGCCACATCGGCGCTGGCCCAGGCTCAGCCGCAGCAGCAGCAACAGCAGGCCCCGCAGATCACCCACGGCCCGGCCGTCGCCGG
>JAQVDF010000036.1 GCA_028698405.1 Phenylobacterium sp.
CGTAGCACAATGTTATGGGGTTGCTCACCCACGGATCAGACATAACTTGCCAGGCCAGACCATTGTCCGAGTCGAGGAGCCCGCCGACGGGCGGCTGGTGGCGGGAGAGGTGCTGTCGGTGGACGAGTCCGCGCTGACCGGCGAGTCCGCGCCGGTCTCCCGCGAGCCGGCCGGCGACGACCAATCGATCTCCGACGCCGAGCCCGGCGTGGAGGGCGGTCCCCACCTGTTCGCCGGCACCATGGTGGTCCGCGGCTAGGGCATGGTGCGGGTGACCCGCACCGGCGCCCGCTCTGCGCTCGGGCAGATCGGCGCTTCGCTGGCGGCGATCGCCAGCGAGCCGACCCCGCTGCAGCGCACCGCCGGCAAGATCGTTGGGCTGCTGGGCGTGTTCGCCCTGGCCTTCTGCGTGCTGGTCGCCGTGGCCTACGGGACCGCCACCGACGACTGGGTGGCCGGCGCGCTGGCCGGGATCACCCTGGCCATCTCGCTGATCCCCGAAGAGTTCCCGATGGTGCTGGCCGTGTTCCTGGCGTTCGGCGCCTGGCGGCTGGCGACCCGCCAGGTGCTGGCCCGCCGCAGCGCGGTCATCGAAACACTCGGCGCGGCGACCTTCCTGTGCGTCGACAAGACCGGCACCCTGACCGAGAACCGCATGCGGGTGGCCCACCTGCTCGCCGACGGCGAAGAGGTCGAGGCCGAGCCGCAGCGTCTGCGCGAGGGCCCGCACGCCGAGCTGCTCAGTTGCGCCCGGCTGGCCTCGGCGGTGCGTCCGGTCGATCCGATGGACAAGGCGGTGCATGCGCTCTGGCGGTCCGCCTCGTCCGGCGCCGAGCTGCCGGCCCCGGAACCGGAACGGAGCTGGCCGCTGCGGTCCGACTTCATGGCCGTCGTGCAGCTCTGGCGGCCCACTGGCGACGGCCGCTGGCTGGCAGCCGCCAAAGGTGCGCCCGAGGCCATCTTCCGCCTGTGCCGGCTGCCGGCCGACGAGGTCGAACGGCTGCACGCGGTGATCCACGCCTGGGCCGGGCAGGGGCTGCGGGTGCTGGGCGTCGCCTCGGCCCGCGGCGAGGGGGCCGCCTGCGACGAGCCGCTGGCGGGCGATTTCGCCTTCGCTGGACTGGTCGGTTTCCTCGACCCGCTGCGGCCCGACGTGCCCGCGGCCCTGCAGGAGGCCCGCGACGCGGGCATCCAGGTGGTGATGATCACCGGCGACCACCCGGCCACGGCCCTCGCCATCGCCCGGTCCGCGGGCATCGACGTCGAGGCCGGCGCCCTGACCGGAGCCGAGCTCGCCGCCGTGTCGCGCGAGGAGCTGGCCGAGCGGATGAAGCGGGTGCGCGTGTTCGCCCGCATCCAGCCCGAACAGAAGCTGCGGATCATCGAGGTGCTGAAGGCGGCCGGCGAGGTGGTCGCCATGACCGGCGACGGGGTCAACGACGCCCCGGCCCTGCAGGCCGCCCACATCGGCGTGGCCATGGGCCGAAAGGGCACCGACGTCGCCCGCGAGGCCTCGGACCTGGTGCTGCTGGACGACAGCTTCCCCTCGATCGTCGCCGGGGTGCGGCTGGGGCGGCGGATCTTTTCCAACCTGCGGCGCGCCCTGACCTTCGTGACCGCCATCCACGTACCGATCGCGGGGCTGGCCCTGGCCCCCATCCTGCTGGGCCTGCCGCCGCTGCTGTTCCCCATGCACGTGGTGCTCCTGGAGCTGGTCATCGACCCGACCTGCGCCCTGGTGTTCGAGGCGGAGCCCAGCGAGCGGGGCGCGATGCGCCGCCCGCCGCGGCGCCGCGACGAGCCGCTGTTCGGCGTTCGGCAGGTCGCCTTCGCGGCCTTGCAGGGCCTTGGGATTCTGGCGGCGACCCTCGGCTTCTACGCCTGGGCGCTGGAGGCGGCGCCGGAGGCGTCGGCCCGCGGCGGCGCCTACCTGGCCCTGGTGATCGGGGCGATGGCCCTGGCGCTGACCGACTCCGCCGCGACCGGGAAGCTCTTTGCGCCGCACCGGCGCATCTTCTGGGCGATCGCGGGCGCCATCGGCCTGGTTCTGACGGTGATCTTCGCCGTTCCGGCCGCCTCGGACCTGTTCGACGTGGCCAGGCCCACGCCGCAGGTCCTGCTGCTGGCGCTGGCCGCGGGCCTGCTGGGCGGCGGCTGGAGCGGCCTCTTCAGGCTGGCGCGGGCGGCCGCAACTTCCGCTGGCCTCACGCCCCGTCATTCGGGCTAAGCTCTCGGCAACGACGACGGCGAAAGCCGAAAACAGCCTGGAGGAAGCCCATGAACGCCCCCGTCAAGCCGCCGGCCGACTCCGCCGCAGACGAGGTCCTCTACGAGGTCTCGGACGGCGTCGCGACCCTGACCATCAACCGGCCGGCCAAGATGAACACCATCTCCGTGCCGATGCTCCGCCGGCTCTCGGAGCTGCTGCTGCAGGCCAACGCCGACAAGGATGTGCGGGCGGTCGTGCTGACCGCGGTCGGGCGCGCCTTCTGCGCCGGGCTCGACCTGGTGGACGCCACCGCCGGCGACGGCATCGGCTCGCAGAACCAGGCCCGCGCGGTGTCGGTGGACATCGACCTGCGCAACTCCCCGCCGACCGTGCTGCACCACATGGACAAGCCGACCATCTGCGCCCTGAACGGCTCGGCGGCCGGCTACGGCATGGACACCGCGCTCGGCTGCGACATCCGCATCATGGCCGAGAGCGCCAAGATGGCCCCGGCCTTCGTCAAGCGCGGAGTGGTGCCGGAATCCGGCGGCACCTGGATCCTGCCCCGGCTGATCGGCTGGGAGAAGGCGGCCGAGATCGTCTTCACCGGCCGCACGCTGTCGGCCCACGAGTGCGTCGAGCTGGGCCTGGCCAGCAAGGTGGTCCCGGACGCCGAACTGGCCAGCGCGGCCAAGGCGCTGGCCAAGGAGATCGCCGACAACGCCCCGCTCGCCGTGCAGTCGGCCAAGCGGCTGATGCGGATGGGCCTGAACGAGACGTTCAACGACCACGTCCACCACGTCTACCTGCAGTTTCTGCAGCTCGTCCGCACCGACGACTTCCGCGAAGGACTGGTCTCCTTCCTCGAGAAGCGGGCCCCCGACTTCAAGGGCCGCTAGCGCGGCGCCCTGCCGACCCGCACCTCGGCCGAGTCCACGGGCAGGGTGTAGAGGCTGCCGTCGTCGGCCAGCCGCCACTCGCCCTTGCGCGCCCGGCCGAGGTCGCGGACGAACACCCGGCGCGCCAGGGCGTTATCGGGCGCCGGCAGCAGGTGGTAGAGCACCAGCAGCTTCACCTGCGCCTCGTTGGCGATCCGCGCCGCCTCCTCGGGCGAGATGTGGTAGCTCTGAATGTCGTGCATGATGGCCGAGACGCGCGGGCGGCCGGCCTCGCCGGACAGCCGCTCCAGCGTGCGGATCATCGGCCGGGCCAGCGCCTCGGACATCAGGATGTCGGCCCCGCGCGAGGCGGCGATCAGCGGCGCGTGGTCCCGGGTGTCGCCGGTGATCACCACCGAGCGGCCCTTGTAGTCGAAGCGGTAGGCGTAGGCCGGGTCGACCGGGTCGTGCTCCACCTCGATGGCGGTGATGGTCAACTCCCCGTCCTGCAACACCACGCCGGTGCGCGACTTGGCGGGCGTGGCCTCGCCGGGCAGGGCGACGGGGCGAGCGACCATCGGCCAGGTCTGGGCCGGCATGGCCTGCGCGCCGTGGTGGGCGGTGCGGTAGCCCTGGTCGAGGCCGTAGGCCTGGTTGAATCCGGCCACCACCTGCTCGACGCCCGGCCCGCCGTAGACCGCCAGCGGCGCGGGCCGACCCTGGGCCCAGGTCTGCAGGTTCAGCTCGCCCAGGTCGCCGATGTGGTCGGAGTGGAAGTGGGTCAGCAGCACGCCGGAGACCTGCGACAGCGGCACGCCCCACTGCATCAGCCGCTCCACCGACTCCGGCCCGACGTCCACGACGTAGATCTTGCCGCCGGCGATCACCGCCACGCAGGCCTTGGCGCGGTCGGGGCTGGGCAGTGGCGCGGAGGAGCCGCAGACCACGACGCGCAGCGCGTCGTCGGCCATCAGGGCCGTGTTGTCGCGACTGATCTGGGCGCGGGCCGCCGTCTCGAAGGCGCGCTGCTGCACGCCCGGCAGCGAGGCGATTACGCCGATCCCCAGCAGCAGGGCGGCCAGCACCCCGCCGGCGATCAGCAGCCCGCGGCGGCTCCGGCCGGGCTCGCCTCCGGCCTGGCGCACGGCCAGCGCCAGCACCAGCACCGCGCCCGCCTCGACGACCAGGGCCGGGCCGTTGCCGGCGAGCGCGCCCTGGGCCAGGACGCCGATCAGCCGGCCGGCCAACACCGCGGCCATCAGCACCAGCGCGCCGACGAGCAGGCCGCGCCGGCGCAGAACGGCCCCGGCGATGCACATCACCGCCATCGCGACGAACAGCCCGCCGAGGTCGGCGCGCAGGCTGGCCAGCCCCATCGAGGTCAGGGTCGACAGCCCCAGCCGCTCGGCCAGCCGTTCCGGCGCGAGCCAGCCGGCGAGGCCCATCAGGGCGAACAGCCCGCCGTAGAGGAATACGAGAACCCGCAGCACTCCGCTCATCGCGCCTTCTCCCACTCCAGGATGTCGGTGGAGGCGCGGGCTGCGATCACCTGGGCCTCGTCAGGGTTCACGCCCAGCCCGCGCAGCAGGGCGAAGGCCATCTCGCGCGCCAGCCGGGTCGGCTTGGCGCTCTCCGGCCCCACGGCCCGGGCCACGGCGGCCTGGACCAGTCCGACGGCGGTCAGCACCGCGGCCTCCTGGCCCAGTCCCTTGAACCGGCCGGCCTCCAGCCCGGCAGCCACGTCGGCGCGCACCCCGGCGTTCATCGGCGCGTCGGGCACCGCCGCGGCCGGAAACAGCCGCTGCATGGCCCTGGCCCGCTCGGGCTCGGCGGCCGCCTGGCGCACGAAGCCGCACAGCGCGCGGGCGACCCGCTCGGCCGGATCGTCGAAGCCCGCGCCGACCTCGGCGGCCAGCGCCTCGGCGGCCCGGCGGACCTCCTCGCCGATCGCCCTGGCCAGCGCCTCCTTGTCCGGGAAGTGGTTGTAGAAGCTGCCTTTGGCGACGTCGGCGGCAGCCACGATGTCATCGATGCTGACCCCGTCCACCGAGCGCGCGGCGAACAGCGCCTGGCCCGCCCTCAGCAGCGCGGCGCGCGTGCGGGCCCTTCGGCGGTCGGTTCGAGCGGGGGCTTCCACGACGATCTCCGATATTTGACTAGACAGTCAGTATTAGACGATTTAGTCAGTTTCGCAAGGAGGCCGGTCGTGACCCTGCACGTCGAGGTGTTCTGGAGCTTTCGCAGCCCCTACTCGTATCTCGCCACCCCTCGGCTGGCGCAGATCGAGGCCGAGTACGATGTCGAACTGCAGATCCGCCCGGTCTATCCGCTGGCGGTCCGGGTCGATGGCTTCTTCAAGCGGCAGGACAAGCGCTGGCCGATGTACGTCGCGCGCGACTGCTTCCGCACGGCGCAGATGCTGGGGATGACCTTCGGTCCGCCACGGCCGGACCCCATCGTCATGGACATGGCCACCGGCGAGGTCGCCAAGGAGCAACCCTACATCCGCCGGCTCACCCATCTCGGCCAGGCGGCGGTGGAGAAGGGCCGCGGCCTGCCCTTCATCCTGGAGGTCAGACATCTGATCTGGAGCGGCCAGGTGCAGGGGTGGAACGAGGGCGACCACCTGGCCCGCGCCACCGAGCGCGCCGGCCTCGACCTTCCCGAGCTCGACCGGACCGTCGAGGCCGAGGGCGAGCGACTGGAAGCGACCATCCAGGCCAGCCACGCCCGCCTCGAGGAGGTCGGCCACTGGGGCGTGCCGACCATGGTCTTCAAGGACGAGCCCTTCTTCGGCCAGGACCGCATCGAGACCTTGCTCTGGCGGATGCGCCAGCACGGCCTGACCGAGCGGGCGGGCGCGTAGGGAGACGGGGCGGTAGGGTTCAGTTTTCCGCGGCCGGCGGGTCGAAGCGGGCGAGGACGTGATCGCCCTTCCTCAGCACCACGCGGCGGTCGACGTATTCGCGCACCGCGCCGTAGTAGCAGGCGTAGCCGAGACCCGCGCCCTGCAAGCGGCCGAGCACGGTCTGGCGGCGGCCTTCGCGATCCCACAGCTCGACGCAGTAGGGCAGGGCGCCTTCCGGCGCGTCGCCGGCTCGCTCGCCGATGTTCAGAGGATCGACCACAACACGCCTCCTGCCGCCATTCTGCAACCACAAGGCGCGACTTGTCTCCCTCCAATTGGGTCGCACCCCATGGCGCGGTCCTCTGCGACCGGATGTCTCAGCAAGGTGCGGAGGCGTAGGACTCAGCCGTCCGCGAAGCTGCGGGGTTCTTCGAGCGGAAATGGCTCCGGATGGCGGGACGCCCGCCCGCCCGGCCGAAGCGCCTCCGCGGCCTTGCGCGCCAGGTCCTGGGCGGCCGACTTTGTATCGGCCGTGGCCAGCACTTCGCCGCCGGCGCTCACGCCCCATTTACCCGCATAGGGCACGACGACGAACACGTGCAGAGCCATCGAATTTCCGACCGACGCCCGGCCCAACCGGAGGAGGCGCTTTTGGTTTGCCCTAGGGGCGATAAGATGACCCGCGTCGGCCGCGGGCGCCCGGCATGAGCCTCGACCGCTTTCCGGACCTGCTGGCGGTCGTCCGCCCGCTCGAGCGCCGCCCGCTGCGGGTCATCGGCGCGATCGTCGGCGGCGGCGCCCTGGCCTTCCTGGCCTCGCTGGTGGTCTCGGTCATAGTGCTGGTCGCGGCGGCCCTGGTGTTCGTGGAGCCGTTGGGCGGCAGCCTCGCCTCCGCCTTCGAGACAGTGATGCAGGGCAAGCGGGACGGCCGGCCGCTGCCGACCTACCTGGCCGAGCTCTCGACCATCGGGCTGGGCTTCGCGGCGGCGCTGGCTGTCTTCCTCGCGTTGGCGAGCCGGATCTACGGCCGCCCGATCCTGAGCTTCCTGACCGCCGCCGGGCGGTTCCGTTGGGGCGCGGTGGGCGCCGGATTCCTGGTCGCCGCGCCGGTGCTGGCGGCGGTGATCGGGGTGGAGATTCTGCGCAATCCGCCGCCCGAGCCCGGTCCCCTGCTGCGCGACGAGGCGCTGGGGGGCAAGCTGGCCTACGCGGCGGGGGCCGTGGTGTTCCTGTTCCTGGCCGCCTTCGCCGAGGAGGCGGTGTTCCGCGGCTGGGCGCTGCAGCAGACGCGGGCCTTCACCCGAAGCCTGTGGGTGATCCTGCTGGTCCCCGGCGTGCTCTTCTCGCTGGGCCACGCCGATCCCAGCCTACAGAACTTCTTCGTGCGCGCGGCGATGGGAGTCGCCTGGGGCTGGATCGCGCTGCGCACGGGCGGGGTCGAGTTCACCACCGGCGCCCACCTGGCGAACAACCTGATGATCGCCCTGTTCCTGACGCCGATCACCCTGGAGGCTCCCCAGCCGCTGCCTTTCGACGTGGTCGGCCTGGGCCTGGAACTGACGGTGCTGGCGAGCCTGGTGACGGTGGTGGAGTTCGGCCGGCGGCGCCCCCAACTCGCCCGGCGCCTAGGAATAGTTAGCTAGAGGTTAATTTCCGGCCCAGGACTTGCTAACCTGGGCCTATGATGTCCCTGGCCGAGACGGCGCCGCCGCGCCGCACCTTCAAGCAGCACGCGTTTCGGGTCGCGCCGTTCATGCTGCTCGGGCCGATCACCGGGCCACTGGTCGCCGGCGTCGTGCTCAACCTGAAGGACCGCCGGCCGGTGCTGGCCGGGATGTACGCCGTGCTGCTGGTCGAATTGACCCTGGCCGCGCCTCTGCTGGCGGCCGCGCTGACCAAGATGGCCGTCAGCGCCATCTGAGCCGCGGTCTCGGGACGGTCAGGCGCCGGCCGAGGCGAGCCGCTTTCGGAGAGTCCGCATCTCCTCGAACTTGGCGGTGACGTCGCGCATCACCGAGACCATCGCCGCCACCTGGCCGGCGGCGTCCTTCACCAGCACGATGGAGAACTCCAAGCTGATCCGCGCGCCGTCCTTGCGCAGCCCCGGCGCCGCCAAGAGGTCGCCGGCGCCGTAGCGGCTGACGCCGCTGGCGATCACCCGGTCGTAGCCCTCCCAGTGACGGGCCCGCTGCGGTTCGGGGATGATCAGGTCCAGCGACTGGCCGATCGCCTCGGCGGCGGTGAAGCCGAAGATCCGCTCCGCCCCTGGGTTCCAGAAGACGATGGCGCCCTCGCGGTCGCTGGCGACGATCGCGTCGGAGGCCGAGGCGAGCAGGGCGGGGCCGATGGCGGCTTGGATATCCATGGCCTCGAGCCTACGTCCACCGGCAGGCCCGATCCAGGGCCGGAGGTTTCAGCCATGCTCAAGGTGTCCGGCGTCGACCACCTGGTCCTGCGGGTGAAGGACCTGCCGGCCATGCTGGCCTTCTACGTGGACGTACTGGGCTGTCCGATCGAGCGGCGCAACGACGAGATCGGCCTGATCCAGCTGCGCGCCGGGACCAGCCTGATAGACCTCGTCCCGGTGGACGGCAGGCTGGGCGCCGCGGGCGGAGCCGCACCGGGAGAGGAGGGCCGCAACCTCGACCATTTCTGCCTGCGCATCGAGGGCTTCGACCTGGAGGCCGTGCGGCGGCATCTCGAGGCCCACGGCGTCGAGATGGGCGAGATCGGCGTCCGCTACGGGGCCGGTGGCGAAGGGCTCAGCGTCTACCTCGCCGACCCGGACGGCAACGGGCTGGAACTGAGGGGCTAGCCCTCGGCTTCCTCCTCGTCGAAGTCGAGGTCGTCGTCCGACAGCAGGTCGTCGAGGGCGTCGATGATGGCGTCGATCTGCTCGGGGGAAGCCTCTACGGCCATCGGCTCGCCGCCCTTGGCCTGGATGGTGATCAGATAGCCCGCTTCGGTCTCTTCGAGCCGGAACTGCTCCAGGGGTCTCGGGTCGGGCATGGTCGTCCTCCGCCTCGTTGGAAGCCAGAACAACGCACGCGCCCCGCTGCGGGTCCATCGCCTTCGCCATCCTGGAAGAGCGCACCGCCCTCAGGGCCAGCGCCGCGGCTCGAGGCGGATCGGCCAGGGGCGTTCGATCGGCGTGTAGCCGCGCTCGCGCAGGACGTCGTTGCTCTCGACGGCGCGGCGGCCGGGGCCGAGCGACCAGGTCAGGTGATAGGTGGAGCCGTCGGGCCTGTCCGTGGTCCCGCCGATGCGGACGGCGAGGGCCTGCACGCCTTGGCCGTCGTCGGCCACGCCGACCACCTCGCCCTCACGGGCGGCGGGCAGGCCGTAGACGCTGGACAGGCCCAGGGTGACGTGGTCGGCCACCACCTTGCCGTAGGCCGGCGGGAAGGCCTCCAGCAGCGCCTCGCGGTCCTCGGGGTGCAGCGCCCAGCCGACCCAGCTCCTGTCCACGCTTGCCTCCTTCGCGTCAGCCGCCCGCGGCGGAGAACAGCTCC
>JAQVDF010000037.1 GCA_028698405.1 Phenylobacterium sp.
GGGACGGATCCGGACATTTGTGGCGCGCCTTGCGGACCGCCGCCAGGGCGACGGCGCCGAGAACGCCGCGGAAATGCTCCCGCGCCGTCCCTGAACCTTGACTGAACGGTGAGCGCTCCTAGCGGCGGATGAGGAGGCCGAGCAGCAGCCCGACACCGGCGGCGATGGCCACCGCCTAGTAAGGCTTGGTGCGGATGAACTCGTCCGCCTGCGAGCGGGTGATCTCCGCCTGGCCGCTGACCTTGCCGTAGGCTTGCTGGGCCGCGCCGCGCACCTGGCGCAGCTTGCCCTCGGCCTGTAGCTTGAGGTCGCCCTTCAGCGCCCCGATCGCGTCCTGGACCTTGCCGACCGTGGTGTTCGCCGCGCCCTCGAGGCGGTTCTCGTCGATGCTCATTACGCCCACTCCGTGGTTTGACGCCGTAGCGTGACAACTCATCAGGGCCGGCGATGTTCCGCTCAAGCTTGGACTGCGACGGGCGGTCGCAGCACGGAGTGGGGGAGGGGCCGCCTCAGGCGACGAGGTGGCCCAGGGAAGCCTCGGCCGGGCGTACGCCGCAGGGAAGCTGGTCGGCCTCCTGGGCCGAGCGGCGGGTCAGTTCGTCGTGCAGGCGGTAGAGGCGGCGGCGCTCGCCGCGGTCGGCGCGAAGGATGCGCTCGCAGACATCCTCGATCGCGCCCGAGCGGCCGAACTGCAGTTCCAGGTCGTCGGCTTCCAGGGAGAGCTCCAGCGACCGCCGCCGGGCGGAGAGCATCGAAAGCATGGCCTCACCGTCCAAACATTAACAAATGTGGCCGGTTTGTGACTCGGAGGCGTTAACAACTCCTTCCGCGCCTGGGTCGAAGAGCCGCAGTTTGGGAGCCTACCTCAGCACCGCGTTGATCCGCGCCAACGCTTCGACGCCAGGGACGAGCTCGCTGTCCGAGAGGGCGTTGAGCGGGGTCTCGACCGTGCCGAGGCCGTCGTGCAGGTCCTCGGCCTCGGGATCGACGTAGAGCAGGCCGGTGACGATCTCGCCGCGGGCCTGGGCCGACTGCAGGTAGGCGATGGCCCCGACGCGGTCGGTGGGATCGTAGCTGTCGGCCAGTTTATGAAGCCGAAGGATCGAGGCGTCGTGCTGGGCGACCTCGATGGTCTCGCCGGGGGCGTAGTCCACGTCGATCGCCTCGCGGCCGACGATGACGTCCAGCCTGTTCACCGCCTCGTTGTGCTCGCGCACGAAGTCGTAGCTCTTGGTCGAGCCGGCGTGGTTGTTGAACTGCACGCAGGGGCTGATGGTGTCGATGAAGGCCGCGCCCTTGTGGGACAGGGCCGCCTTGATGAGCGGTACGAGCTGAGCCTTGTCGCCGGAGAAGGAGCGGGCGACGAAGGTCGCGCCGAGCTGCAGGGCGATCGAGACGAGGTCGATGGCGCTGTCGTGGTTGACCACGCCGCGCTTGGACTTCGAGCCCTTGTCCGAGGTGGCCGAGAACTGGCCCTTGGTCAGGCCGTACACGCCGTTGTTCTCGACGATGTAGGTCATGTTCACGCCGCGCCGGATGGCGTGGGCGAACTGGCCGAAGCCGATCGAGGCGGAATCCCCGTCGCCGGAGACGCCCAGGTAGATCAGCTCGCGGTTGGCCAGGTTCGCCCCGGTCAGCACCGAGGGCATGCGCCCGTGCACGGTGTTGAAGCCGTGGCTGGCGCCCAGGAAGTAGTCCGGGGTCTTCGACGAGCAGCCGATGCCGGACAGCTTGGCGATCCGGTGCGGCAGGATCTCCAGTTCGTAGACCGCCTGGATGATGGCCGCCGAGATGGAGTCGTGGCCGCAGCCGGCGCAGAGCGTCGAGACCGAGCCCTCGTAGTCCCGCCGGGTGTAGCCCAGGCTGTTGGTCGGCAGCTTTGGGTGATGCAGCTGGGGCTTGAGGATGTAGGTCATTCGGCCGCCTCCACCTGGCCCGTGGCGGTCAGCATGGCGATCTCGCCGGCGATGAAGCGGGCGGTGATCGGCGTGCCATCGTAGTGCAGCACCGAGGTGAGCCGGGCCGGGTCGACGCCCCCCTCGGTGACGATCAGGGTCTTCAGCTGGGCGTCGCGGTTCTGCTCGACCACGAACACCCGCTCGTGCGCGGCGATGAAGTCGTAGACCGCGTCGGCGAAGGGGAAGCCCCTCACGCGCAGGCCGTCGAGCTGCAGACCCTGGGCGGCGAGGGCGGCCAGCGCCTCGTCCATCGCCGCCGAGGAGGACCCGAAGTAGATCACCCCATCCTTGGACTTGCCCTTGGCCTTCTTCAGGATCGGGGCCGGGATCAACGACTTGGCCGTCTCGAACTTGCGCAGCAGCCGCTGCATGTTGTCGACGTAGACCGCTCCTTCCTCGGAGTAGCGGGCGTAGGGGTTGCGGCTGGTGCCGCGCGTGAAATAGGCGCCCCGCGTCGGGTGGGCGCCGGGGTAGGTGCGGTAGGGAATGCCGTCGCCGTCCACGTCGAGGTAGCGGCCGAAGTCGCGGCCGGACTCCAGGTACTCGTAGGTCATCACCTTGCCGCGGTCGAGCTGACGCTCCTCGTCCCACTGGAAGGGCTCGACCAGCCACTCGTTCATGCCGATGTCGAGGTCGAGCATGACGAAGACCGTGGTCTGCAGCCGATCGGCGAGGTCGAAGGCCAGGGCCCCCATGGTGAAGCACTCGCCAGGATCGGCGGGGAACAGCAGCGGATGCTTGGTGTCCCCGTGGCTGGAATATGCCGCGGCCAGCAGGTCGGCCTGCTGCGTCCGGGTCGGCATGCCGGTCGAGGGGCCGCCGCGCTGGACGTCGAAGATCACCGCAGGGATCTCGGCGAAGTAGGAGAGGCCGACGAACTCGGTCATCAGCGAGATGCCCGGGCCCGAAGTGCAGGTGAAGGCCCGCGCGCCGTTCCAGCCGGCGCCGACGACCATGCCGATGGAGGCGATTTCGTCCTCGGCCTGGACGATGGCGTAGCGCGCCTTGCCGGTTTCGGGGTCGGTGCGCAGCTGCTGGCAGTATTTGGTGAAGGCTTCCGCCAGGCTGGTGGAGGGGGTGATGGGATACCAGGCGCAGACGGTCGCCCCGCCGTAGACGGCGCCCAGAGCGGCGGCCTCGTTGCCCTCCACGTAGATGCGGTCGCCCACGCGGTCGGCCCGGCGCACCTGCAGGGGCAGGGGCTCGAGGTGCTCGCGCACGTAGTCGACGCCCATCTGCAGGGCCGCGAGGTTGGCGTCGATCAGCCGCTGCCGGCCCTTGAACTGCTCGGCGAACAGCGTCTCGAAGACCTCGGGCTCCATGCCAAGAAGGGCGCACAAGGCTCCGACGTAGATGATGTTCTTGAACAGCTGCCGCTCGCGCGGGACCTGGTAGGCGGCGTTGCACATCGCCGTCAGCGGCACGCCAATCACGCCGATGTCCTCGCGGAAGGCGGAGGCCGGCATCGGCTTGGTGGAGTCGTAGAAGAGAAAGCCGCCGCTCTCGATCTCGGCGACGTCCTTGTCCCAGGTCTGCGGGTTCATGGCGACCATCAGGTCGACGCCGCCCCGGCGGCCCAGATGACCCTCCTCGGTGATCCGCACCTCGTACCAGGTGGGCAGGCCCTGGATGTTGGAGGGGAAGATGTTGCGGGCGGCCACCGGCACGCCCATCCGCATCACGCCATTGGCGAACAGCCCGTTGGCGCTTGCCGAGCCCGAGCCGTTCACGTTGGCGAACTTGACGACGAAATCGTTGTACCGCGGCGTTACCGGCATGCCGCCCCCGCTTGCGCCGTCTCGATCATGAACTTCTGCATGTCCCAGGCGCTGGTGGGACACCGTTCAGCGCACAGTCCGCAGTGCAGGCAGACGTCCTCGTCCTTGACCATCACCCGCCCGGTCCCGAGCGGTCCGGAGACCAGGAGGTCCTGTTCGAGGTTGAGGGCCGGGGCCTTGAGCTTCCCGCGAAGGTCTGGCTCGGGCTCCTCGGTCGTGAAGGTGATGCAGTCGGTGGGGCAGATGTCGGCGCAGGCGTCGCACTCGATGCACAGGTCGTCGGCGAACACCGTCTGCACGTCGCAGTTCAGGCAGCGTTGGGCCTCCTTGAGGCCGAGTTCGCGGTCGAAGCCCAGCTCGACCTCGACCCGCACGTCCTTCAGCGCCACCTCGGGGGCGCGCAACGGCACCCTGTAGCGCCTGTCGTTGGAGACGGCGTTGTCGTAGCTCCACTCGTGGATGCCCATCTTCTGGCTTATCAGGCTGGCCTTGGGCGGCGGCCGGTCCGAGACGCGCTCGCCGCGGCAGTGGGCGTCGATGCTGATCGCCGCCTCGTGGCCGTGGGCGACGGCCCAGATGATGTTCTTCGGCCCGAAGGCGGCGTCGCCGCCGAAGAAGACCTTAGGGTGGGTCGACTGGAAGGTCACCGAGTCGACCTTGGGCATGCCCCACTCGTCGAACTCGACGCCGATGTCGCGCTCGATCCAGGGGTAGGCGTTCTCCTGGCCGACGGCGATCAGCACCTCGTCGCATTCGAAATGCTGGTCGGGCTCGCCCGAGGGGACGAGGCGGCGGCGGCCCTTTTCGTCGTACTCGGCGACGACCTTCTCGAACCACATCCCGGTCAGCTTTCCGCCCTCGTGGGTGAAGGCCTTGGGCACCAGGTAGTTGAGGATCGGGATGCCCTCGTGCATCGCGTCCTCCTTCTCCCACGGCGAGGCCTTCATCTCCTCGAAGCCGGAGCGGACGATCACCTTGACGTCCTCGCCGCCCAGGCGGCGGGCGGTGCGGCAGCAGTCCATGGCGGTGTTGCCGCCGCCCAGCACGATCACCCGCCGGCCGATGGACTCGATGTGGCCGAAGGAGACCGAGGCCAGCCAGTCGATGCCGATGTGGATGTTGGCCGCCGCCTCCTGCCTGCCGGGAACGTCGAGGTCCCGTCCGCGCGGTGCGCCGGCGCCGACGAATACCGCGTCGTAGCCCTCTTCGAGCAGCGCCTTCAGGCTGTCGATCCGCTGGCCGAGCCGCAGCTCGACGCCGAGCTGGGCGACGTAGCCGACTTCCTCGTCGATCACCTCTTCGGGCAGGCGGAAGCGGGGGATTTGCGAGCGGATCATGCCGCCGCTCTTGGCCTCCTGGTCGTAGCAGACCAGCTCGTAGCCGAGGGGCGCGAGGTCGCGGGCGACGGTCAGCGAGGCGGGTCCGGCGCCCACCAGGGCCACGCGCTTGCCGTTCTTCTGCTCCACGGGACTGGGAAGCAGCTCGGCGACGGCGCCCTTGTTGTCGGCGGCGACCCGCTTGAGCCGGCAGATCGCCACCGGCTCCTCTTCCACCCGCCCGCGTCGGCAGGCCGGCTCGCAGGGGCGGTCGCAGGTCCGCCCGAGGATCCCCGGGAAGACGTTGCTCTTCCAGTTGATCATGTAGGCGTCGGTGTATCGGCCCTCGGCGATCAGCCTGATATATTCAGGGACCGGCGTGTGGGCAGGGCAGGCCCACTGGCAATCGACCACCTTGTGAAAGTACTCGGGCCCCTCTGCGCGGGTGCGCTGCACTTCTCGTTTCCTTCCCGCGACACTCTACTCTGGCGGAGGCGAACGGCCCGATCTCGACCTTGCCTGCCCCGACGCGGCGTCATTCTGACGGCATCGTAGGCCCCTATTCGCGGCAGCGCCAAGCCTGAAAGTGATCAACGATCACGCAAATCGTGAGCGCTCAAAGGTTCGTGAGGCTTACGGTCAAGCTCTTTACCCCGAACGCCGTTTCACGGTTGATGGATGGTTAACGGGTCGCCTTTGGACGGGAGGCATCGATGACGCTCAATCTCGAGACCGGCGCGCTGGCCGCATCGGGCGAAGAACTGGCCCATCGTGCGGCCCTGCAGTGGCTGGAACCGGAGGAGGAATCCGCCAGCCTGTCGCTGTTCCAGCAGATCAACGAGCGCCGCGCCGCCGTCGAGAATCCCGAGGCCCTGCGCATCCTGCGCTCCCTCTGAGTTGGAGCCCCGCCCGCCGGCCATTGCGGGCGCGCAGCCCCTGCGCCTACCATCCCGCCGCGTCTCGAGCGCCGTATCAGGAGAGGGTAGGGGATGGAGTATCGCAGGCTGGGCAACAGCGGGCTGAAGGTCAGCGCCGTCGGGATCGGCTGCAACAACTTCGGCATGCGCATCGACCAGGAGGCGACCAACGCCGTGGTCGCCGCCGCGCTCGACGCCGGAATCAACTTCTTCGACACGGCCGACGTCTATGGCGGCAGCCAGTCCGAGGTGATGCTGGGCAAGGCGCTGGCCGGCCGGCGCGACGAGGTGGTGATCGCCACCAAGTTCGCGAGCCCGATGGGCCAGCGGCCCGATCAGAAGGGCGGCTCGCGCCGCTACATCATGCAGGCGGTGGAGGCGAGCCTGAAGCGGCTCGGCGCCGACTACATCGACCTCTACCAGATGCACAGGCCGGATCCCGACACGCCGATCGAGGAGACGCTGGCCGCGCTCGACGACCTGGTGAAGGCCGGCAAGGTCCGTTACCTCGGCAATTCCAACTTCACCGGCTGGCAGATCGCCGACGCCGACTGGATCAGCCGCAGCGCCAACCGCGAACGGTTCGTCTCGGCCCAGAACCTCTACAGCCTTCTGGAGCGGGGCTCGGCCCGTGAGGTGCTGCCCGCCTGCGAGCGGTTCGGGCTGGGCTTCCTGCCGTTCTTCCCGCTCGCCTCGGGCCTGCTCACCGGCAAGTACAGGAAGGGCGAGCCGCCGCCGGAAGGCACCCGCCTGGCCGCCTGGGGCAAGCGCGGGCAGGAGGCGCTGTCCGAAGGCAACTTCGAGAAGCTGGAGAAGCTGTCGGCCTGGGCCGAAGCGCGGGGCAAGGGGCTGCTCGATCTCGCCTTCGCCTGGCTGCTGGGGCAGCCTGTGGTCTCCTCGGTCATCGCCGGCGCGACGCGCCCGGAACAGGTTCAGGCCAACGCCGCGGCCGCCGCCTGGGCGCTGACCCCGGCCGAGGTGGAGGAAGTGACGGCGCTGGTCGCCTGAGGCCGCGCGTTCATCCTCCATGCCCGAAAAGAAGATCATTCCCCCGCCCCAGCCTCACGTCGAGGAGGTGGTGGGCAACGAGGCCCAGATGGCTTCGGCCAGCTACCTGCTGCCGGCGCTGGACACCGACTTCCTGCTCTCCGACGAGATGCGGGGCGTGCGGTTCCTGCTGGAGTACGCCAAGGCCGAGGTCATCCTGCGCAAGTGGGGCATCGTCTCCACCATCGTGGTGTTCGGCAGCGCCCGCAGCCACGAGCGGGGCAATGGCCGGGCCGCCTTCTGGTACCAGCAGGCGCGCGATTTCGGCCGCATCGCGTCCGAACGGGGCGGTGCGCTGCTGCACGGCGAGCCGATCCGGCGCAATGTCATCGCCACCGGCGGCGGCCCGGGGGTCATGGAGGCGGCCAACCGCGGGGCCAGCGACGTCGGGGCCCCCTCGATCGGCTACAACATCACCCTGCCGCACGAGCAGGAGCCGAACGCCTACTCGACGCCGGAGCTGACCTTCCGCTTCCACTACTTCGCCATGCGCAAGATGCATCTGGCGATCCGGGCGAGGGCGCTGGTGATCTTCCCCGGCGGCTTCGGCACGCTGGACGAGTTGTTCGAAATCCTCACCCTTCGCCAGACCGACAAGGCGCCGGTGATCCCCATCGTTCTGTTCGACAAGGCTTACTGGAGCAAGCTGATCAACTTCGAGCACCTGCTGGAGGCCGAGATGATCAGCCGGGTGGACCTCGAGCTGTTCAAGTTCGCCGAGAGCGCCGAAGAGATCTGGGAGATCCTGGTGGCCAACGGATTGGAGACCTTCGGCCCGATGGTGGGGAGCGTCGCAGGGGGCTGAGCGGATGTCCGACCGCGCCAGACTGGCCGAGATGATCGCCGAGGCCCGCGACGTGGTGGTGTTCACCGGCGCCGGCATCTCGACCGAATCCGGGATCCCCGACTTCCGCAGCCCCGGCGGGGTGTGGAGCCGGATGAGCCCGATCTACTTCCAGGACTTCGTGCGCAGCGAGGAGAAGCGGCGCGAGGCCTGGAACCGCACCATCTCCGGTCGGGCCGGCTGGACGGGGAGGGAGCCCAACGCCGGCCACCGGGCGGTCGCGCGCCTGGTGGAGCAGGGCAAGGTGTCGGTGGTGATCACCCAGAACGTCGACGACCTGCACCGGGTCAGCGGCGTGCCGCCGGAGCAGATCATCGAACTGCACGGCAATGCGACCTACGCCAGCTGCCTCGAATGCGGCCTGCGGCACGAGCTGGAGGAGCTGAAGGGCCCCTTCCTCGAGCGCGGGGTGATCCCGGCGTGCCGCAACTGCGGCGGCATCGTGAAGACCGCCACAATCTCGTTCGGCCAATCGATGCCGGAGGAGCCGATGCAGCGGGCGCAGGAGGCGACGCTGGCCTGCGACCTGTTCCTGGTGCTGGGCTCGTCGCTGGTGGTCTACCCGGCCGCGGGCTTTCCGATCATGGCCAAGCGGCACGGCGCCAGGCTCGCCATCGTCAACCGCGAGCCGACCGAGCAGGACATGCTGGCCGACCTCGTCCTGCACGACGAGATCGGGCCGGTGATGAGCCAGATCGTGAAGGTGAACTGATCAGCCGCGGCGCAGGTCGGTTCGGACCGTCCGCTGGGCGATCATCCGGCCGGGGTCGACGCGGCCTTTTCCTGGCGCGGCGATCTCCAGGTGCACGTGGTCGGTGATGCCGGCGTAGCGCGGCTGCAGGCTGTCGGCGCGGCCGATCGGATCACCCACGCGGACGGCGTCGCCGACCTGGACGTCCGGATCGACGTAGAAGACCCGCGCCTCGTAACCGAGCGCCGGATTCGTGATCTCGACGTAGCGGTAGTGCGGGGCGTCGCCGTAGCAGTAGCCGATGTGGCTGACGTAGCCACTGATCGGCGCGACCACGGTCTGGCCGGGGTCGGCGATGTAGTCCACGCCCGCATGGCGGCGGCCGCCGCCGTCGCGCGAAGCCCCGAAGGCCCCCGAGCCGAAGGCGTCGTGCTCCCGTGGGTCCTTGCCGGTGGGGTTGGCGAAGTCCGGCGCGCCGTCGCCGTCCACGTCGAGGCCGCGCCAGACGGTCATGTAGGTCGGGGCTGTCACCTCGCGGGGGAGCAGGCGGTTCATCACCGGCGTCTCGCCGGCCGAGGCGGGCCGCGACGTCAGGACGGCGCTGGCGTAGCCGCGCGCCTGCGCCGCGACCGCGAAGAACGCCACGCACCAGGCGGCCAGCAGGGCGAAGGTAGCGAGCTTCTTCCAATGCGGGTGTGCGGGCGCGTTCCGGCGCGTGCGGTCCAACGGATCCACCTTCCTCGATTGATGCGATTTCGCCGCTTAACGGCTGTATTTTCTAAGGTTTGGCGGCTCGGCCGCCGTCCCGCCCGAGCGGGAGATGGTCTGTCCTAATA
>JAQVDF010000038.1 GCA_028698405.1 Phenylobacterium sp.
CGTTCGCCCGAACCCGCCCGCAGCAGATCGGCATGGATGTCGCCGGCCGAGACGACATGCACCGGGAAGGGCAGCACGTTGGGCGACATGAGCCAGGCGAGATGCTCGCGGACGGCGCGGGGCTCCCAGCCGGTGTCGGCGAAGATGGCGCAGTCGGGCATCGGCCCGACCTCGCCGTGGGCGGCCATCAGCGCCAGCGTGGTGGATTGGACGCCCGCGCCCAGGCTGAGCACACGCAATCGGATCGCGTCGCGATCTGGGATCTGGCCGAGGGTGATGAGCCCCGCCGGTTCATAGCCGGCGCGGGCCGTGGCGGTGGAAAGCGCCATCGCGTATCTCCGCGACGGGCCGGCGAGGGCCGCTCCCTCTGCTTTTCAACCCGTCACGGCGGACGGGCCGGGCTCTCACTCGCGGGGCGTTGCGGGGGTATCCCCGCAGAGGGGGTAGCGGGAGACCTACGGGCTCCCGCTCAGGGGGAGGCTTCCCCCAGGGCTTGTCGGTATCTGCGTGACCGAGAGGTCCGCGCAGCGCGCTGTAGCTCTACCAGCGCAATGGATGGATGACGGTGGCTGTTGTTCGAAAGGACGCAAGCGCTGCGCCATGCACCGCCGCCAAACGGTTGAGCCCGCTCGCCTACCTGTAGCGCGTGCAGCAAGGCGTGGTGAGTTTTGAGATGTGCGCTTCTGGTGGGAATCCTAGCGCTTGCGATCAAACTTCACCCGAAGCTGGTGAGTTTTCGATTTGGTGCGGCGGCGCGTGTGAGCGGCGAAATTACTCGCAACCGAATAATTTAGTTGGGATTTTTGGCGCACCCGGCAGGATTCGAACCTGCGACCTACGCCTTCGGAGGGCGTCACTCTATCCAGCTGAGCTACGGGTGCGGAGGGCTTGAAGCCGTAAATCTGGCGCCGATGAACGTCAATCCGCGATGAGAATCGGCTGCCCGACCGCGGTGAGTTTCTGGTGAGTTTTTTTATCCGTCCTTTCTTGGCTCTTCCTAAGTAGTCGAAAACATTGTATAAATCCATTGCTCTTGCGTTGGACGTTTGCCTTCGGAGGGCAACGCTCTATCCAGCTGAGCTACGGGTGCGTCTGCAGCGGAGCGCTCACATAGCCGAAAGGGGCGGCGGCCGCAAACGGCGGTTTGGGCGCTTCAGGCGGTTTGCGCGGCTTCCGCCGCATCGCGGGCGTCGGCCTGGTAGGTGAGGGCCAGGAAGACGTCCTCGAGGTCGGGGTCCTCGGTGGCGATGTCCTTGATGTGCAGGCCGGCGGCGCGGACCGCGGCCAGCACCTGTTCGACGCTGGACTGGCCCGTCCGGTAGGAGACCGAGAAGCCCCCGGCCGGGCGCAGGGCGACCTCGAAGCCGGGCAGGTCAGGCGGCGTTTCCACCGGCTCCTGGGGCGTGACGATCACGTGCCGGGTGTCGAGGCGCGAGAGCAGGGCGGTGGTCGGCTCGTTGGCCACCACCTGGCCACGGCTGATGATGGCGATCTGGTCGCACAGCTCCTGGGCCTCTTCCAGGTAGTGGGTGGTGAGCACGATGGTCACCCCCTTGCGGTTCAGCTCCAGCACGTAGCTCCACAGCTGGCGGCGCAGCTCGACGTCGACGCCGGCGGTCGGCTCGTCGAGGATCAGCACCGGCGGGTTGTGGACCATCGCCTTGGCGACCATCAGCCGCCGCTTCATGCCGCCGGAGAGCTGGCGCACATAGGCCTGGGCCTTGTCGGCCAGGCCCAGGGCGGCCAGCAGCTCGTCGGTGCGCCGCTCCTCGGGCGGGACGCCGTACATGCCGGCCTGGACGTCGAGGCTCTCCTTGGGCGTGAAGAAGGGGTCGGCGGCGATCTCCTGCGGCACCACGCCGATGGCGGCGCGTGCGTCTCTCGGCCGCTCGTCGATGTCGCGGCCCCAGATGCGCACCGTCCCGCCGGTCTTGCGACACAGGCCGGCCAGGATGTTGATGAAGGTCGACTTGCCGGCCCCGTTCGGCCCCAGCAGGCCGAAGATCGAGCCGCGCGGGATCTTCAGGTCGACGCCCTTCAGCGCCCGCATCTCGGGCGCGGTCCGGGTCGCCGGGTAGGTCTTGACGAGGCCCTCGGCCTCGATGGCGAAGTCGGGTAGGTCCATTGGCGCCTTCGGGCGAATTGACGGGGCGAGCCGCGGTCGCATACCTAGAGCGCGCCCGGCCGGGGCGCCAGCCCAGCCGGCTGCGATGAGGAAGAAGGCCCGATGGTGCAACGCGAACGCAACCTGGGATCCGAGGCGCAGGCCCGGCCCGAACCGGCTCCGCAGCAGCCGGCGCTGACGCCCGCCGCGCCGCCGCCGTCCGAGACGGTGAGCGTGCGCTCGCACCGGGTGGCCTGCGACGGGGTCGGCGGGGCGCTGGGCCATCCGCGGGTCTGGCTGGAGATGGGCGAGGCGGACTTCGTCGAGTGCCCGTACTGCGACCGCCGCTTCGTGCTGGCCAGGGACGCCGGCGAGGGGCCGGAGGACGAGCGGCTGGCGCCGGGCGTCTACGAGGGCTCGCACGGCCACTGAGGCGCCTGCGACGCTGCGCCGCAGCATCGCGCGCGATCCGGATAACCGGTTATCGGAATCGAAGAGGGCCGGCGCTCGCCCGAGCGCCGGCCCTCTCGTTTTCGCTGCGGCGAAGGCGCCTAGCGCTGGACCAGGCGAGCCAGCTGCGGCTCCATGCCCTCCAGGGTGTCCTTCATGCAGCGGCTGAAGGCGTAAAGGCGGAAGCTCTCGTCCTGCACTTCCTTCACGCAGACCACGCGGGCGGCGTAGGCGACTTCCGCCTGCAGCTGCGCCTGGGTCTTGCCGGCGACGGAGATGCGGACTTCCTGCGCCATGGCGGGCGCGGCGGCGAAAGTGGCGGCCAGGACGGCGGCGGCGACGAGCTTGTTCATCGGTTATTCCTTCTGGAAATTTGACGGGCGCCGCAGCCGCGAAATCAGGCCTTGGCGAAATGGGTACGCTGCAATGCGCGCCCTAATGTCGCCGCCTCGGTTAAGGGCGAGTGAGGCGAAGTGGTTAAAGTTTTGCACCGCAGCAAGAGCGGGCTCAGGTCGACCGGGGAGGCGGGCGACCTTATGTTGGGGCGATGAGCGACGTGCTGGATCCCGCCCCCGAAACCCTCGCCGAGATCCCCCGCGAGCCGACCGAGGACGGGCCCAAGGTGCGGCTCTACCTGATCGACGGCTCGGGCTACATCTTCCGCGCCTACCACGCCCTGCCGCCGCTGACCCGCAAGAGCGACGGCCTGCCGGTGGGGGCCATCGCGGGCTTCTGCAACATGCTGTGGAAGCTCCTGGTCGACATGCGCAAGGAGGCCGACGCGCCGACCCACCTGGCCGTCGTCTTCGACCACTCCGAAAAGACGTTCCGCAACGACCTCTACGATGGCTACAAGGCCCACCGCCCGCCGCCGCCCGAGGACCTGGTTCCGCAGTTCCCGCTGATGCGCGAGGCGACCCAGGCGTTCGGCGTGCCCTGCCTGGAGCTGCCCGGCTACGAGGCCGACGACCTGATCGCCGCCTACGCCAGCAAGGTGCGCGACGCCGGCGGCGAGGTGGTGATCGTCTCCTCCGACAAGGACCTGATGCAGCTGATCGGGCCGCAGGTGTCGATGCTCGACACCATGAAGAACGTGAAGCTCGGCCCCGAGCAGGTGGTCGAGAAGTTCGGCGTGCCCCCCGAGAAGGTGGTCGACGTGCAGGCCCTGTGCGGCGATAGCGTCGACAACGTGCCCGGCGCCCCGGGCATCGGCATCAAGACCGCCGCCCAGCTGATCAACGAATACGGCGACCTCGACACGGTCCTCGAGCGCGCCCACGAGATCAAGCAGCCCAAGCGGCGCGAGACGCTGATCGCCTACGCCGACCAGATCCGGCTCTCGCGCGAGCTGGTGCGGCTGAACTGCGACACCCCGCTGCCGAGCCCGATCGACGAGCTGGCCATCGACGATCCCGGGCCCGAGCTGGCCGCCTTCCTGGAGAAGATGGAGTTCCGGACCCTGGCCCGCCGGGTGGCCGAGGGCTTCGGCGGGGCCAAAAAGGCGGAGGGCGCCGCGCCGGCCGCCCCGGAGACGCGCACGCCGGCCGCGCCGAACCACGGGCCGATCGACACCGACGCCTATGTCTGCGTGCGCGACGTCCCCACGCTGGAGGCCTGGATCGCCAAGGCCCGCGAGGCCGGGATCGTCGCCTTCGACACCGAGACCGACGCGCTGTCGGCGACCAGCGCGGCGCTGTGCGGCGTCTCGCTGGCCGTGGCCCCGGGCGAGGCCTGCTACATCCCCGTCGGCCACGAGCACGAGGGCGACGGCGGGCTGGAGCTGGAGGCCAGGGAAGACCTCGCCCAGATCCCCTGCGAGGCGGTGATCGGCCGCCTGAAGCCGCTGCTGGAGGACCCGTCGGTCCTGAAGGTGGCTCAGAACGCCAAGTACGACCTCGCCGTCCTCTCCCGCTACGGGATCGAGGTCGGGCCGATCGACGACACCATGCTGATCAGCTTCACCCTCGAAGGGGGCTTCAGGAAGAGCCACGGCATGGACGAGCTGTCCCGCCAGTGGCTGGGCCACGAGCCGATCGCCTTCAAGAAGGTGGCCGGGACCGGCAAGGCGCAGAAGAGCTTCAAGCACGTCGAGCTCACCGCGGCGACCTGCTACGCGGCCGAGGACGCCGACGTCACCCTGCGGCTCTGGGAGCATCTTCGGCCGCGGCTGGCGGCCGAGCGGCTGCTGACCGTCTACGAGACACTCGAGCGGCCGATGCCCAAGGTGCTGGTCGAGATGGAGCTTGCCGGGGTGAAGGTCGACCCCGAGCAGCTGCGCCTGCTGTCCAACGACTTCGCCGTACGGATGGCCCAGCTGGAGGCCGAGGCCCACCGGCTGGCCGGCCGGCCGTTCAACCTGGGCAGCCCCAAGCAGATCGGCGACATCCTGTTCAAGGAGATGGGGCTGGCCTCGGGCCGCATGACCGCCACCGGCGCGGCCTCCACCGACGCCTCGATGCTGGAGGATCTGGCCGCCCAGGGCCACGAGCTGCCCCGCGTGCTGCTCGACTGGCGCCAGCTCTCCAAGCTCAAGGGCACCTACACCGACGCCCTGGTCGAGGCGATCTCGCCGGCCACCGGCCGCGTGCACACCTCCTTCCAGCTGGCCGCCGCCAGCACCGGGCGGCTGGCCTCCACCGACCCCAACCTGCAGAACATCCCGATCCGCACCGAAGAGGGCCGCAAGATCCGCCGCGCCTTCATCGCCGAGCCCGGCAACGTGCTGATCAGCGCCGACTACAGCCAGATCGAGCTGCGCCTGCTGGCCCACATCGGCGACATCCCGCAACTGAAGAAGGCCTTCCACGACGGCCTCGACATCCACGCCATGACCGCATCCGAGATGTTCGGCGTGCCGGTCGAGGGCATGCCGGCCGACACCCGCCGACGGGCCAAGGCGATCAACTTCGGGATCATCTACGGCATCTCGGCCTTCGGCCTGGCCAACCAGCTGAACATCCCGCGCGAAGAGGCCGCAGCCTACATCAAGACCTACTTCGAGCGCTTCCCGGGCATCCGCAGCTACATGGACCGCCAGCAGCGGCAGGTGCGCGCCGAAGGCTTCGTGACCACCATATTCGGCCGCAAGGTCCACATCCCGGCGGCGCGCGGCAAGAGCCAGGCCGAGCGCAGCTTCGCCGACCGCGCCGCCATCAACGCCCCGATCCAGGGCGCGGCCGCCGACGTCATGCGCCGGGCGATGATCCGCATGCCGGGCGCGCTGAAGGCCGCCGGCCTGAAAGCGAAGATGCTGCTGCAGGTGCACGACGAACTGGTCTTCGAGGCCCCCGAGGCCGAGGCCGACGAGGTGATCCGCATCGCCAGCCAGGTGATGGAGCACGCCGCCGAGCCGGTCGTCGCCATCACCGTCCCCCTCGTCGTCGAAGCCCGCGCCGCCGCCAACTGGGAAGAGGCGCACTAGCCGCCCTTCCTTTCCAGCTCATGGGAAATGAGGGCCGCGGGGCTGCGGGGCCGTTTGTGCACCGAAATCGACCCTCGTTGGGCTGCAAGATGCTGGCGTCGTTCGGCGCGGAGTTGCTAGGGATAGCGATCTGCGGCCGCCAGCGCGCCGCGCCACCCCGCCGAAGGCCCGAGGTTGCGATGCTCACGACCCGGCTCGCCGACAAGGCCCGCCCCTCTCCCGACACGCCGGCCGGCGCCGGCCCGCCGACGCGGCCCGCCGAGGCCGACGACCCGCACGCCGGGCTCGAGGAGCTGAAGGTGATGATCGTCGACGACGAGTTCCTCGCCGCCTGGCACCTGCAGGCGCTGCTCGAGGACATGGGGGTGGTGCACAGCGAGCTGGCGCATGACGGCCCCAGCGCCCTGGCGACGGCCCGCCGCTTCCAGCCGGATCTCGTGCTGATGGACATGAACCTGGGCGCCGCCAGCTTCGACGGCGCCGAGACCGCCCGCCGCCTGCTCGCCGAGCGCCCGCTGCGCCTGATCTTCATCACCGCCTACGGCGACCCGGGCACCCTCGACCTCATCCACACCGCCGCCCCCGACGCCGACGTGCTGATCAAGCCCGCGAACCCGGCGCGGCTGCGGGATCTGGTGGTCGGCGGGCGGAGGCACTGATCGACCCGACCAAGAACTTGAGTTGCCTGAGTGGACCGGGCGCGAGGTGACTCACGATCCCGGATATCGGAAGGGCGCGCTGCACGCGAAAGCGAACCGCAGGAAGCAGAAGCCCCGCTGAACCGGCAGAGGCCACACGCGCAGGCTCCGCGCCGATGCGTTCAAGGGGTGACCACCTCGCCATCCTCTTTCGTGAAACTCGCCGGGCGAGTTTGAAGCAGGTCGAACACCTGCTCGGACGGCCGACACAGCCGGGCGCCCTTCGGGGTGACGACGATGGGCCTGTTCACGAGGATCGGGTGCTCGATCATCGCCGAGAAGATCGCGTCATCCGTGACATCATCCGCGAGGAGCCCAAGCTCAGCGGCGGGCGTGCCCTTCTCACGCAGAAGTTCGCCCGGCTTCAGTCCGGTCTTTGCCAGCAGTTCGTCAAGCAACGCGCCGCTCCAACCGGCTTGGAGATATTCGACGACGGTCGGCTCGTAGCCCGCTGCGCGGATCATCGCCAAGGTGTTCCGGGACGTTCCGCAGGCCGGGTTGTGATAGATCGTAATCGGGAAGGTGTCGGTCATCTTCACGCCTGTCTGACTGCTGCGCGGCGAACGGCGGCGCCGCTTTCATACCAACCGCGCGAGCGGTTCACGATGGCCACGACCGACAGCATCACCGGCACTTCGATCAGCACGCCGACGACGGTCGCCAGTGCGGCCCCCGACTTGAACCCGAACAGGCTGATCGCGGCGGCGACCGCCAACTCGAAGAAGTTGCTGGCCCCGATGAGCGCAGACGGTCCTGCGACGCAGTGCGCTTCGCCAGTGGCTCGGTTCAGCACGTAGGCGAGCCCCGCGTTGAAGTAGACTTGGATGAGGATCGGGACCGCCAACAGTGCGATCACGAGCGGCTGTCCGATGATCTGCTCGCCTTGGAAGGCGAAGAGCAGAACGAGCGTCGCCAACAGCGCCGTCAGCGAAAGGGGCTGGATCGCTTTGAGAGCCTTGTCGAACGTGCTGAGGCCCCGGCCAAGCAGGATGCTGCGCGCGACCTGCGCGATGATCACCGGCACGACGATGTAGAGGCCGACCGACAGGAGCAGCGTGGACCAAGGGACCGTGATCGCCGAGAGGCCAAGTAGCAGGGCCACGATAGGTGCGAACGCCACGATCATGATGGTGTCGTTCAGGGCGACCTGACTGAGCGTGAAGTTCGGCTCGCCCTTCGTGAGATTGCTCCACACGAAGACCATCGCCGTGCAGGGCGCCGCAGCCAGCAGAATGAGACCGGCGATGTAGCTGTTGATCTGGTCAGCCGGGAGATAGGGGCGGAATATCCCTGCGATGAAAACCGCCCCGAGCAGAGCCATCGTGAACGGCTTGACCGCCCAGTTGACGAACAGCGTCACGCCGATGCCGCGCCAGTGGCGCCCCACCTGAGCCAAGGCGGCGAAGTCCACCTTCATGAGCATCGGGATGATCATGAGCCAGATCAGACCGGCGACAGGGAGGTTCACATGGACGACCTCTGCTGACCCGATGGCCTGAAACACCGGGTTGAAGAAGTGCCCGAGCGCGATCCCTACGACGATGCACAGGGCGACCCAAAGAGTGAGGTAGCGTTCAAAGATGGACATGGGTCTTGAGGATTTCGTAGCGGCTTAGCCGCCCCTACTCGGCAGGCACGTCGCAACAGGCGCTCGCCTTGGCAGGAGCAGGTTCGGGCGCGCAGCAAGCTGCGGCCTTGGGCGCCGGAGCGCAGCAGGCTTCGCCCGTGACCGCTGCATCGGCGAGGTCTTCGCCATAGACGGTGCTTTCACCGAAGGTGTGAAACGTCTCCCAACGGATACCCGCCGGGTCCTGCACCCACGTCTTGTCGGATTTAGCGTAGCAGCAGGTCGTCGCTTCCTCGTCGATGGTGTCGGCGCCAGCCGCCTTCAGGCGACCCGAAATCTCGGTCAACTCCGCGCCTTCCTCGGCCTGAATGCCGAGGTGGTCGAGGCCGGGCGCGCGGCCACGGGACGAGATGGCGAAGTTCACGCGCGGGTCGTCGAGCATCCACTTCGCGTAGTCGTCCTTCACGACAGACGGCGCGGCCCCGAACATGGTGGAATAGAAGCCGACCGACTCTTGGATGTCGCTGACGGCGACGTGGACGTGCAGACGCTTCATTGGGCATTCTCCATTGAGGGGGTGCAGGCCGCGCTCTTGCACGCGGCCAGTTCGCCGATGGGCGCGCAGATTTCAGCGCGGCCTTGGCAGCAGTCTTCCATCAGGAACCCGAGCAGCGCGGTGATCTGCGCGTAGTCGGCCATGTAGATGATCGAGCGGCTCTCACGACGCGAGCGGACAAGCCCCGCGCGCGCGAGAATCGCCAGTTGGGTGCTCATGGTGTTGGCGGGCGTATCAAGCGCGCGCGCGACCTCACCGGCGGGCATTCCTTCCGCTCCGGCCTGAACCAGCAGGCGAAAGACGGAGAGCCGACCCGGATGGGCGAGCGCGCCGAGGGCGTCGATAGCGTTCTCAAATTCCATATTTCCACACTTATGGAATCCTTGAATGCTCGTCAAGCGGTCTTCATCGAGCGGGATCAGATGAGACAGATCGAGGCCGGGATAGGCCAGCTTAGCAATCGCATCGGCGAGCGTGGTCATCCGGTAACGATCTGCTGACGTGGCTCCGTCCGAGCGTGTCCTCA